>JAYTST010000017.1:0-2279 GCA_043745565.1 bacterium | reverse complement strand
AAGAATGGTTTAATGAATTTTCTGACGATAAACTAAAAATTATTGTTAGTCATCACCCTTTCGATCTTCCTCCTGCAAAGCCAAAGCGAAAGTTGGCACGACGCTCGAAAGTGGGTATGAGCTCTTTTTCAAAGTCTCACATTGATCTTTTTCTTTCCGGACATTATCACCATAGTTCCGTTATTGAAACTACACATAGATATCGTATTGATGACTATTCAGCGATTGCTATTCAGGCGGGAACAATGTCGCTGCGCCAGCGAGGGGAAGTGCAATCTTTCAATGTACTTCGGGTTAACAAGCCTGAAATTACCGTTGAAACCTATTTATTCAACCTTGAAAAATCAATCTTCAAAAAAGCCTCATCAGCTGATTTTACGTTCAAGAATAAGGTTTGGAAGCAAATATAGGTAATAATGCTCGCTTTCTCAAAATATGTGCTATACTTCGAAGACCTTAGAAATGGAGTCGATTTCTCGCAAAGGCAAAAACAATAATTAAATCAATAACATGACAGGAACAATCAAGACACTGACACCAAAAGGATTCGGCTTTATTTCTCGAGAAGGAGAAGCTAAAGACCTCTTTTTTCACTCAAAAGACTTGGATGGCGTAATGTACGACGAGCTTAAAGAAGGCGAAACCGTATCTTTCGAAATCGGAGAAGGTGATAAAGGACCTTACGCTATGAACGTTAAACGAGCATAATACTCGTCATTGCATTCAAGCAACAACTAAAAACACCACGCATGCGTGGTGTTTTTAGTTGTTGCAATGGTGACCATTGCAGGCAGCCTACCGCTTATCTGTATGTCAAAGGGCATCTTTTACTTATATGATAGAATAGGTAAATGAAAATAAAAGAGATCGCATTTGTTTGTTACGCCATCGAAGATATTGCAAAGGCTCGACATTTTTACGAAGATATTCTTGGTCTTACGCCAGGAAGTAAATGGGAAGGTGAAGATTCATTTTTTATAGAATACGAAATAGGTCCGCACACGTTAGCTCTTGGAAAAGGAGCCGATAATTTTAAAATCGGAGTAGGCGGAGCGACTGTTGCGCTTGAAGTTGAAAACTTTGAAGAAGCGATAAAGAAATTAAAAGACAATAATGTAACATTTTTGCTTGAGGGAACCGAAACGCCAGTTTGTCACATGGCTTTGGTAAAAGATCCTGATGGAAATCAGATTATGATTCATCAAAGGAAGGGTTAAGTGGTGCGCAAATAGCCTCAACTTTTACAAACCGAACGCTTTGAAAAGCTTGATGCATGATTTGCGTGGTGCGCAAATCAAAAGCGACGCCACTTTTTAAGGTGGCGTCGCGGCGTTAAGAGCTAATGTGAGATTTTAAGCGCAAGCATTCGGTTTGAGTATTTTGGAGTATCGGTTACTTCTTTAATCACATGTAAGAATGAAGGCCACTCGACGTTGTCATTTTGATCGGTCAGTTCAATCTCGAGAATAAAAAGGCCACTGCGGGATCCTTGGTATTTATCAAGTTCAAAGTACAGACCCATCCACTCAAAGCAATAACGATCTTTAACGATTGTCAGTCGTGAAAGATCTCGATCGGCGAAACGAGAAAAGTATTCTGCTTCGCTAATGCGCGTTTCGTACTCAAGTCGAGCGAAGCCGTTGCTCGGAGATTTCTTGGTGAGATAGTACAGGCTTGAACCAAACTGCGACCTTCTTCGAATTCGCAATTCAATACCGGGATCAGGAGTATGAAGATAAGTCTGTTCGATCCTTACGTGCTGAATAGGAACTGGAATTTTGTCGATCGCTATTGGTTTGATCACAAACTTACGCTCAATTTCTGTAGGTACGGGAAGACCTAGTGCTGTGGTGACTTCTTTAAGTAATCGGGCGCACTTTTTCGGAAAGTCAGTGCTGTTGTCGATGATCCTCAAATGAGGATGACCATTCCATGCTTTCCGGGTAGCCATATCTAATTTTGCCGCAGCTTTAGGACTTTCCTTCCTCACAACGTTGTTTAGACGTGTGTAATGATTTTCTGCGCCTATTGCTGCGGTGACCAAATGAAATACGGCGTCGTAACGTCCATCACGAACAGAAATCAGAGACTCTTTGTGTGCAGTAAGCATTTTTCGAAACTCTTGATAGCGCATGTACGCAAGCCCATCGCATATTCCGCGATCACACAAAATTACTTTCTTTTTGGATCGTGAAAGTGTTGCCGCTTTGCTGTAGGTCGCTTCTCGTTCAAAGGAATGAGTAAAAAGTAATTGCTGAAAGGCAGCAGACCCAATACTT
>JAYTST010000016.1:0-8470 GCA_043745565.1 bacterium | reverse complement strand
TTCACGATATTTACTGATGCTTTTGGAAACAATATCTTCCTGCCCCTCTATGAAAACAGGGAAGCCGTTGATGTCAGGTAGGGAGGAGGTTTCTATGTGTGTATTAAATAGTGCCGCGTTTGCGATGCCACGAGTATCGGGGGTACCTACGAATGTTTGATATAGAGACCCTGATCGTTTTGCCAGATCGTTAAAAACTTTTTCTGAACCCACTTCTTGCGCGAGCAATATGTCAGGTGCTATCTGTGAAATAGTTTTACTCAAATTACCGACGACCTTATCAACGAATTCTTGTGTAACCAAAAGTTGGCTATCGTAACCATCGCGATGTCCCGCTGCAAAAAGATTTCTAAGATTGTATGTTGCGATTTTCATTCAGTAATTATAGCAAATCAGTACAGGTGGTATGGGTATATTTACGGGGGAGTCGTAGGCGATATGCATTTTAAGACTAATTTGCTATATTAGCCAAACCTATCGTTCGCATGGTCTGCCATGCGACTAAAGGAAACGGAGGAGTCGGATAGTGTGAGCAGTGGGCATGGGACTCACTCGCAAGACCTTTTGAGGCGCATTCCAGTGCCCAAAAGGTGTACAGCTCCTGTAAGGAGTTATGAACTAAGACTTGTAATTAATGCGGAGGAGTCGGATAGTGGTTTATTCCACCACCTTGGAAAGGTGGCATGGTCGTAAGGCCATCGAGAGTTCGAATCTCTCCTCCTCCGCATTGTTCGGAAGTTTCAAGTTATCCGTGACCGAATCTCTCCTCCTCCGCATTATTCGAAAATATTATTGACCGAACCCTTCCTGATTACTTAATGAATAAGGGAATAATCCCCCCTAACTCCAGAGTATAAACCGCGCTATAATACCACCATGGAAAACAAAAATTTAAAAAATAATTTTAGCCCCACTGTCGTTATTATTGCATTATTAATTTTTGTTAGTGGATTTCTGTTACTCAACAAAAATCAAAATCCCTCCCAATCCGAAATTGATACTTTAAAAACAGAAGTTGAAAATTTAAAAAATTCTAAAGCAGAGACAACTCAAAAACTAAATACAAATACACAAATTGCTAAAGTAAAATCGCTTGCCGATATAGTGGCGCAGTGGCGGAAGAGTGTCGCCTATGTTGAGTGTTACTGGGTTAACCCTAATACTTACCAAGTATATTTGAAACAATCCGGATCAGGGTTGTTGGTTATGATGGGGGCAAACGAAGTACCGACAATTGTCACCAATAGACATGTTGTTGGCGATTCTCAATACGGAACCGCGTCAGAATGTGCTGCCGTCTTTCCTGGTGACAAATATGCTTTTTATTCAGTAAATAATCTTTACCGACCAGCTTATACAGATTACACTCTCCCATCTAATCCTATGTCTATTTCCGCTATTCCTACAAACGGACAAGTAAGTTTGGATAATACAAGAGACGTTGCATTTCTTTCGGATTTTAAAAAGAATAATGTAGACCTTGTTCCACCAACAATCTCTCTTGAAAACAGAGCAGTGCGTGGAAATTTCTCCTGTACTTCAGACTCAAATATTGGTGATCCTCTAGTAATTCTTGGGTATCCTTCATACGGTAGTGGTGCTGGAACTATCACTTCTGTTTTTTCTCACTTGGAAATTACTGCAACCGAGGGAATTATTTCTGGTAAAGATGGTGTTTATTACACTACATCGGCAAAGATAGAGCATGGTAATTCTGGTGGCCTAGCAGTGGATAAAACTAACAATTGTTATTTGGGAATACCAACCGCGGCGTTTATTGGAGAAATCGAATCACTTGGTCGTATACTTCCAGCTTCTTACATTTTCAAATATTAACCATAGACTTTATGGGTGGATTATTTGAAAATTTTTTTACGAATGGCTTAAAAAGTTTAGAGCCTGTTTTTTTAATTAATCCAGCATGGAAAGAAGAAATAAATAAATGGCTTGTATGTGTGCGAGATATAGACTCTGGCTATTACGAGAGATCAAAAACAAGAGTAACTCAAGATATTTGGAAGCAAGAAGAAACTCTTGCTGAAATAAGATCAATATATTTTCTTAAGCTTAAGAAAGGTTGCACTATTTTTGCACTTGAGCCTGACCGCTTGGACTTAACTTTTGCAGATAGGAATGGAGAAAAATGGTTTGCCGAAATTAAATGTCCTTCATATGTGAAAGAAATTTTTGAGAATAACCCCACTAAAGAAGAAAGCCTTGAACGCAAACAACAACCGAAAAATATTAACGAAACCTTCGCTTTTGATTTTAAGAGTGGTTATACAGATGCAATAAAAAATTCATTAGATAAATTTAAAAAGGGCGATAACAATCTTTTAATTATTAGCGATGATAGATTTATTTCTTTAATAGGCGATCCTTTTCTTGAAATTAACGTAACTGAAGAACTTAGTAGGCAAGATATTGAGGGTAAAATATCTTCTGTACTTTTATTAGCAATAACATTTTTTCCTTTTAGTAATAAATTTGAGTACAAATCACGGACTGTTACTCTTTTAAAAGAAATTTCATTTTAGTATTTTGCTTTCAAGGGAGCAATCCCCACTGTTTTATAATATCTCCTCAAAGCGGAGGGGGTTTGTGCGCGCACAGGGCGGGCGGGGCAAGCACAATAAGATTTGTTCAAAATAGATTCGAACTTTGTCCAACAAACACCGCCAAAATTGGAAATCGCAATCAGAACCAGAAATGGGGTCGCGCCGAAGGCGCAACACTCTGCAAAATCTTAAGTAAACAAGATAATCGAACGAAATCTCGAAAGTAAATTAACTAAGACGATAGTAGGGGTTGGTTATCCGCAGATATTATATTAAGGGTTTACCGAACAATTTTAATAAGCGGATAACCCTTATAATGTATGAGTAAAATATGCTAATAGACAAAAAGGACATTTTTTTGTCTAAAATGCTTGACTTTTAAATCAAATAGGAATATGCTAGGCATATTATTACAAATTAATGTAATTTTTTAAATATATGATAATAACAAGAATTAAAGCAAATAATTTCTATGGGGTAAAAGATCCCGTAGAAATATCCTTCACAGAGGGGGGCGAAAAAGCGAAAATTGGATATGTAAATATAGGGAAAGAAAGAGCGTCTCTTATTTCTGGTTTTTATGGTGCAAATGCTTCAGGTAAAAGTACCATACTAAACATTATCGATACTATAACTAGAGTTATGGTATCGAAACAACAAGAATCCATACTTGCTTCTAATGGTATGCAAATAGAAACTTCTATTTCACTTCCCAACTACACAAAGGAAATGGAATCGAAGCCAATTGTATTGGAAATGGATTTTATAATAGAAGAAGCTAAATATAACTACTCAATTTCTATCATAAACAAAGGGAAAGAAATTTTTGAGGAGGTGTTATACAAAAACAACAAAAAAATCTTCAGTAGAAAGAATCATGCTATTTCCTTGGAAACTAATGTGGAAAGCAAAATGGGTTCTTTGGCGAAGAATATTGTAGCACCAAAAAAGTCTTCTTTTCTCTCTGTAATTTTAGATGACAGTTCGGATATTTCTGTATTTGCCAGTATCAAAGAAGTGATTGGCATTTCTAACCTTAACCAAATAAAAACTAAGTTTTGTTTCATTACTGACAAGCGTTCAGTTCAAATGGGACAAAATAATTTAAATGGATTATTTGCTTTTGCGGTAAAATATATTAATAGCGACACGAAAATACAGGATGAAATGCTTGCCATAGTAAATCCTATAATAAAATATTTTGAAACACCTTCCTTTGAGACTCTTGTTATTAAAAAAGAAGGTGACCCAAATCCTGCGAACAAATCTTTTACCTTCACTTATGAGGCAAAATACAGCAACTTCTATGAGAATCTTAGTGTCACCGAGCTTTCTGCTGGAACACGTGAACTCATAGCTTATATAGGCGATATTCTTAGGATATTAAAAACAGGAGGTGTTGTTGTTTATGACGAAACTAGCAAGTTTTACCATCCAGATATGGAAATTGCCATTCTTAATCTCTTCAAAGATAAAGATATAAATAAGAATAATGCTCAGATATTTTTCTCTTCTCATAATCACGAAACCTTTGATCTCTTACAAAATGATCAAGCACACATATTAGAGAAAAAAAATGACAATATCACTGTATCAAAAGTATCAGATTATGATGTTAAAGAAAGAGATAAAATAAAAAGGGTCTACCGCTTAGGGTCTATAGGTGGAGTGCCAGATACTATTGATTTTAGTAGGATTATAAATAATTTGCTTTAAACCTATGCATGAGAAAAAAGAGTTTAATGTATATTATCTTGTTCTAAGCGAAGGCACTACTGAATATAATCTTTTTGCTTACCTAACAACTAAAAAGTTTAGAGAGAGTTTTGAGAAATCTAATATTAAATTTAGTAATAAAGTAGAAATCGTAGAAGCAGGAATATCCCAAGGTAAGCTAAATGGTGGTGGAGATCTATCCTCTTTCAAAGCAAAGTATCATCCTATTAAAGATGATACTCGATATACAGGTCAGAAATTATTCTTCATGATAGATAAAGACTTCGATGACTCTCCACAGATAGAAACTTTAATAAAGAATGGTGGCGATATTGTTCAATTTATGGAATATAGCTCTGAACACCTGCTAATGAGGCTGGCTGGCAAGAATCCTAAAAATCCATCGGATTTTGAAAATTTGAAAGATTTCAGAGATTATTGTAAACAAGAATTTGTGAAGCGGTTTGGGAAACACGCCCATAAATTTAAGGATGCTGATTTTGACTTAGTTTTCAACAATTGCACCGAAGATGAAATAAGAGTCAGTTTTAGTGAACTTTTTTCTACCTTATCTTAATTTATTATGCGACATAAAACCCCGCACTCTGTGCGGGGATGGAGTCGCGGTTTGCGTACCTGCTTTGAGTGAGCAAACTCGGCCGCGCCTTCTCCGACTCTCTATAGATGGAAGAACACTGTACTCCCTGCGAAGGTGTCATTTTTGTTTATCTTGCGCTATGGGCCGTGGTATGGTAAGAATCAATTATGTTGCGAATTATTGTTATAGCTACATGCGCATTCGTCGCAGCGATTGTAGGTGTAGTTTCATGGAATCACAGTACCGATGGGAAAGTCACCGCTGCTGAATTGCGCAATGATGCGGTCATGGAAGTACGTCTCTACCGTAATGGGAAATCGACCGTTGTAGGTGCATCAGAAGTACGTGTACGCTTAGTACAAGAATGTAAAAAAGCAATCAACACAGCACAAGGTGAGGTTCCACTCGCAATTTCTGCCGATTCAGTAAGTAAACTCAAGAGCAACGAGACTTTAGTAGAAATAGTATTTAGGTCGCCAACACCTGTAACCCCCCTCAACAAAAACTTTGATGTAATTCGGCTATTGATTCCGCTGAGCGGGGACTACGCTGAGAATGGCGAGAATATTTACACTACTATATTCTATGCAATGCCGACGGCAGGATCATCTGTTTATGTGTCAGGGCCATTCAGAAATTCTGCTATTTACCAGAATAATTTGCGGGCACTAGTAAGTAGTTTCCTCACTCATTAGTTCGCCCAATAGAACAGCAGATTCTCCTACGACGCCTTGTGATAATCGTAGATGCGGGTGGTGATGTGCCTGTGTAAACTGGGATAAGCTGGCTTGACTAAGTCTTCAAAAAATAGTATTTTTCACATAGAAAGTTTTTCCTGTGTTTTTTTGGAGGATTTGTGCTCAAGTCAATGATGTTATATATCTTAGTGGTCGCAATAACGCTCATTTTTGCCTATGCTTTTATCACACGCAATGAGCACTCACCGTCAATTTTCGATCAGAAGTCTAGGTCTGCTCAGCGCTCACCAAACACGCTTGAACGTTACATCTTCGACTTTTTCGCAGAGCCGCGATGATCTACGCCCGTCATACTGATGGGCTTTTTTATTTGCTATAATGTATGTATGAAATTGACTATCCTAGGCGGCACAGCATTAGAGCAGAAAGTGTGGAAAGAGCTTACAAAGATCCCCAAAGGCAAAACCATCACCTACAAAGAACTTGCCAAGCGCGTCGGTAAGCCACTCGCAGTCCGTGCTGTAGGGAATGCCGTCGGCAAGAATCCACTTCTCGAAACTATTCCTTGTCACCGCGTCATTCGTTCAGACGGAAAGCTCGGTGGATATTCAGGCAAAGGCGGAGTAAAGCGTAAACTCGAATTATTAAAAAAAGAAGGTGCTATCTTGCCTACCTGACACAGCTATCTCTGTTCACACACTTCTCATGCTTATCGCAACTGTCTTGGAGTGCAAGACTCTCGCTTCGAATCTATCTTAAGAACAAGGGCAAGCCTGAGGACTTTCGCTATGCAAAGTCGTGAAACGAATAGAAATATTTTTACACATGAAATGTAATCTTTCCTTGGCCTCCACGTATCAAATGATCGAGTAGATGCTCTATAAGATGTGAATTACCGATGAACGCACTATCGAAGATAGTTTGTAAGTAACTTTTCAGTTCCTAGCTAGCATGTGTGAATTCATGTATCATGGTCGAACTTATAAGTTATCTTGAAGTCAATATAAATTTTTTATGCAGAATCCCTACTACGAATTCACAATCCCAGTTTTTATTCGTGCTCTCACAAACTTAAAGGCAATCCTAATCAAGGCAAAAGCATTCGCTCTAGAAAAAGGAATGTCCGAAGCAGATCTGCTCGGTGCGCGCCTCGCGCCCGACATGTACCCACTTGTAAAACAGGTGCAAATAGCAAGCGACAATGCTAAAGGTGCCGCAGGCCGTTTGGCAGGAGTCGAGATTCCAAAGATGGAAGACACCGAAGCGACCTTCGACGAGCTTTGCGTTCGCATCGACAAGACGCTCACATACTTAAATACCTTTACGCCCGAGCAGTTCGCAGTGGCGGCTGAGAAAAAGATCCATCTGACATGGATGCCCGAAGGCAAGAACTATGCAGCCCCGGATTACCTACGGTACTTCGTTCTTGCAAACCTCTATTTTCACATTACAACTGCGTACGATATTCTCAGGAATCAAGGCATGCCGGTCGGCAAAACAGACTATATTGGCGAACTAAACATGGTCGACTAATATGGCCTTAGCACTCGAAATTATAGGCCTAAAGAAAACGTACGCTCCGACGCCGGGCGGCAAAAGCAAGACTGTCGTCACAGCACTCAAGGGTATAGACCTCAATGTAGAAGAAGGCGACTTCTTTGCGCTACTCGGGCCGAACGGTGCCGGCAAGTCGACGCTTATCAATATTGTCTGCGGACTCGTAAACAAGAGCGAGGGCACAGTGCTTATAGATGGACTTTCAATAGACGACAATGCCCCCAAAGCCAAACTGCATGTTGGAGTCGTGCCGCAAGAATTTAATTTCGGCATTTTCGAAAAGGTCGTCGATATCGTCGTTAATCAGGCTGGGTATTATGGTATTCCAAGATCGAAGGCATTGCCACGCGCAGAGTATTACCTTAAAAAACTCGGACTATGGGAGAAAAAGGATGTGCGTGCGATGGAACTCTCTGGAGGCATGAAACGCCGTCTTATGATAGCGCGCGCACTCGTGCATGACCCGAAGCTCCTGATTCTCGATGAACCGACAACGGGCGTCGACATCGAACTACGCCGCGGCATGTGGGAGTTTTTGACCGAGCTCAATAAGAGCGGCGTGACCATCATCCTTACCACGCATTATCTCGAAGAAGCCGAGCAGCTCTGCCGCAATGTCGCTATCATAAATGGGGGGCTCATCGTCGCAGAAGGCGAAATCAAGAAACTGCTTTCAAGTATGGATGACGAGACATTTGTCTTTGACCTTTCGCGAGATCCTGACGAGAAGCTACTCAGAGAATTCAAGGCCCATGCTGCGACGCGCCCACGTGAGATGAGCCTTGAGCTCACACTCACCAAGGCGTACTCTCTCAATGCTGCGGTTATTGATCTCAACAAGGAAGGATATCAGGTGACAAGCTTGAGAAACAAGACCAACCGACTTGAAGAATTCTTCATTAAACACACCAACAAAACAATATGAACCCCATTAGAAGTCGCGAACACAATATGAATAAAACACGAGCAATGAAAATGTCGAAAATTATAAGCATTAGCCGAGTCGGCCGCGTAACCCCCAGTTCCGCGTTCTACTTCTAACGGGATGAACCCCTCACAAATGTGGACAAGCTATTACACAATAGTACGCAAGGAGGTCGTGCGTTTGTTTCGTATCTGGACACAGACGTTTCTGCCACCGGTCATTACCACTACTCTCTATTTCGTCATCTTTGGTAAGTTCGTCGGCAGCCAGATAAAGCCCGTCGACGGCATCACCTATATGCAGTTCATCGTACCCGGACTTGTCATGATGTCAGTCATCATGCAGTCATTCATGAATGCGGCGTTTACGTTCTATATGGCAAAGTTCCAAAAGACGCTCGAAGAAATTCAGGTCTCAC
>JAYTST010000015.1:0-8738 GCA_043745565.1 bacterium | reverse complement strand
CTGGGTAACGCCGAATCGGCGAAGTGAAGTGTGTATAATATTTGAAAGCCAAACCGAAGTGGCCGGTGTTGTGTGTGCTGTAAATAGCTTTTGCCATTGAGCGAATGGTTGCAGTCTTGATGAGATTTGCATTTGCATCATCGTCGACTTCTTTCAATACTTTTTGAATATCTTTTGGCGTGACATCTCGTTTAACATCAAGATCATATCCAAGTGCTTTAAGGAAAATAGAAAGTTCAGCAAGTCGATCTTTGTCTGGCGAAGCATGAACGCGATACACACCGATAGGATCTTCTTTTCGCTTAATATGTTCTTCGACAAGATATTCGGCAACTTCTCTGTTGGCGAGAAGCATGAATTCCTCGACAAGTTTGTGTGTATCGAGACGTTCTTTTTTGTAGACTTCAAGTGGTTTACCGTTTTCATCAAGTCGGAATTTAACTTCGGTTGTTTCAAAATCAATCGCGCCATTTCGCATTTTCTCTGCGCGTAAGAAATCAGCAAGCGTTTTTAAAATATGAAGTTCTTTGTAGAATTCACCATGGCCAGCATCGAGACATTCTTGGGCATTTTCGTAGGTGAAGCGTTTGTTTGAATTAATAACCGTGCGTCCAAACCATTTCGAAAGAACTTCCCCACGCAAAGATAGTTCAAAAACGGCAGAAAAAGTAAGTTTGTCTTCGTTGGGATTCAGAGAGCAGACGTCGTTTGAGAGTACATGAGGAAGCATGGGAATAGTGCGGTCAACAAGATACACAGAGCAACCACGTTTGATCGCCTCAGTATCGAGCGCATTTCCTTCGCGAACATAATGCGAAACGTCAGCAATATGAATACCGATTTCAAAATTGCCATTTGGAAGTTCAAGTACAGAAAGAGCATCGTCGAAGTCTTTGGCGTCGAATGGATCGATGGTCGAGGTAAAAATCTTTCGCATGTCGCGGCGTTGTGTTATTTCTTCGTCTGAAATCTTTCGTTCGTTTTTCTCGATGGAGTGAGCTTCGGCAGTAACCTCACTTGGAAAATCAGTATCGAACCCTTTTTCCAAAACAATAGAATGCATTTCAACATCGTTGTTTCCAGGTTTTCCAATCACTTGAATCACTTTTCCTTCAGGACTTTTTTTGGCATCCGTCCAATTGAGAATGGTAACAAGTACTTTGTCACCGTTTTGTGCATTCATTGTGTTTGCTGAAGAAATAACAAAATCAACGTACATTTTTTTATCATCAGGAACAAGGAAAAACATTCCATCATTTTTTTCGAGCACTCCGACGAAGTTTTGCTTGGCTCGCTTGAGAATTTTGGTTACTTCACCTCCTTGTCGCATTCCATCCACTTTTGCATGAAGTACCGCTTCAACTTCATCACCATGAAGTGCCGTGTTGAGAAAGGTGTTTTGAATTTCGAGATCTTCAGTCCATTCTGGGTTTTTGATGTAGCCCACACCTTTGCTGGTGATGCTCATTTTGCCGGTAACGATGGGTTGTTCATTGGTCATATTTGCTAGTTTAGCATGAAATAAAGATGAGACCTCATCTTTATTCAAAGATGCCCTTTGACATTACTTCTTTAGTTCAAAATAGGCTAAGGTAAATGGGTAGCCAGGAAAGATACGGACATGGAGTTTCCCCAGATAATGACCTGGCTCAATTTCAACAATCTCATCGACTAAAGGACGAATAAAAAAGGCATTTTGAGGTAGATTGTAGTCAATCGCTAACACGTTAGTTGTTTTGTCTCGAAGCCCCTTGGTAATATATGTTCGAAAGGGAAGTTCATTAGTGATAATCCCACGTGTAAATTCTAGCCTGTTAGTTCCTGTGTGGTCTGCATTGTTGAATGTTTTACCCAACCAAATCATGCCGAAAGGTTTCATTACACTACCTTGATAAAAGCCGTTTGGAGGCGGGTTTGGTATTTTACCCGTCACGAATGCCTTCTGTTGCTCACTGTGTTCAAGTTGGTAGGTCCGAAGAGTGGCGAAGAGTAAAAAGACAATAATGATGCTGAGGAGTAATTTAATAACAATTCTGATCATGACTGAAGTATACCAAAGACCTCTGTCAAAGGGCATCTTGGACATATATTCAGAAATTAGTTGACCTAATACGTAAACTTTGCTAAAGTACGAGCCATGCTTACTATAAGACTTCAACGAACAGGACGAACCCACGAGACTACATTTCGTATTGTGGTAACTGACTCAAAAAACAGTACAAAAAGTGGTAAATCACTCGAAGTGGTAGGTTCATACGACCCTCGTCGGGATAGCGCTACTCTTATAAAAGAAGACCGAGTTAAACATTGGATTTCAATGGGAGCAAGTCTTTCTGGAACCGTAAACAATCTCCTTATCTCGAAAAAAATAATCGAAGGGAAAAAAGTAAATGTTCTTCCCAAGAAAACAGTCCCTAAAAAAGAGGGAATAAAAGAAGAAACTCCAGCTGAGGTTGTACCAACAGAAGTAGCGGCTTAATGTTAAAAAATATCGAGTGTCTAGCCCGGAGAGATGATTTTATTTTTTCAGAGTGAAACGATTAAAAAAGATAAAATTATTCGCAGGGTGTGCATTACAGATTTCATTTTTCCTTTAAATCATACTATAATTACCTCATTACCAATTTAGCTGTACGAATAATATGGAACAAGACAAACAATTTTTGGAATACGTCGTCAAAGCCCTTGTAGAAAAACCAGATGAAGTAAAAATTACTCGAAGTGTTGATGAAATGGGTGTTTTGATGACACTTCTCGTCGCTCCTGAAGACATGGGAAAGATTATCGGACGTCAGGGGAATACTGCTAAAGCGATACGAACACTTCTTCGTGTTGTTGGAATGAAAAATGATGCTCGTGTGAATTTAAAGATTAACGAACCAGAAGGCGTTATTCCTAAAGATCCTCAAATGAAAAGCGTAGACGAAGCGCTAGATGATCTAAAAATTTAGGCTCAGCTTTCCCCTCTTCAGATGAAGAGGGGACTAAGGGGTGTTATGATTGTCTCTTTTTTAAAGCATCACAACACCTCCCAACCTCCTCTTCATCTGAAGAGGAGGCGAATTCACATCAACTATGCATTTTCATATCATCACTCTTTTTCCTAGTATGTTCGACTCGTATTTAAACGAGTCAATGCTTTCGCGTGCTCACAAAAACGGTATTATAGATTTCTCTTTTTATAATCCGCGCGATTATGCTGCGCCTACCGAAGCTGGTTTGGCGAAGGTGGGTATGGATCCGAAATTTAAACCATATCTTCGTGTAGATGACAAAGCGTACGGCGGTGGACCGGGAATGGTTATTCAAGCGCTGCCTATTTTAAAAGCAGTTGAAGCAGCAAAGCAAGCGATGGTCGCGCGAGATCAAAAAGCTAAGGCCAAAATTATTTTTTTTTCTCCGAGTGGTGCAAAACTCGATACAACCTACGCCAAAAAAGTTGCTAAAAAATGTATTGACATTATTTTAATCTGCGGACGTTACGAAGGTATCGATGCGCGGGTGAAAAAAATTCTCAAAGCCGAAGAACTTTCTGTTGGCGATTATGTTTTGACTGGTGGTGAACTTCCAGCCATGCTTGTTATCGACACGGTTTCTCGTCAGCTCAAAGGTGTGCTCGGTGACCTCGCTTCACTTGAAGAAAGTCGTTCTGCTTCCGCTGATGTCTACACACGCCCCGAAATTCTCGAATACAATGGCAAAAAGCACAAAGTACCGAAGGTCTTACTCTCTGGCAATCACAAAGATATTGAAAAATGGCGCGTGGAGAATTAATTGACATAATCAATCTATCGTGATACTCTCTCCTCACATGAATACAAACATGACACAGCTAAATAAGTCAGGGAATGCACAACTTATTGTGTGGATATTTCCTACAAAAACATCGCTTTGTGGCATGACGTTATGAGTATTTAATCTCTTGAATATTTAAAACGTCGTGTCACTCAGGCACGACGTTTTTTAATTAGTTCTTTAACATCAACAACACCAGCAACACAAGGAGTAATCAATGGATACACCGCACGAAGTCGCACCACCAGCAACCCTCAAAGAATACTTAGAGGGTACTAAAGAAACCTTTGAGATATTCACATGGATTTTACGCCATGTGGTGACCCTAGAAAGTAAAAAATGGATTCGGAATATGTGTTTAAGCATCATTACGATGATCGCTGTGTCCACCATTCAACCAGGAGCTTTAAGCTACGTCTTCAACGGCTTAACAAAAAGCGATGGCAAATCGGTAGTGTGGGGAATAGGGATATTCTTTACATGTCTTATTATTCAAAAGGTTGCACAGCGTTATTATGAACGTTCTCGTGAATGGGTTTTTGGGCTTCACTATTTACAGCTTGAAGATAGTTTGACCACCATTTTTATGGAAAAATCGCTGGCCCAACATTCTGAGCAAGCCCATCTTCTCGCACCGACTACCATTGAAAAAGGGAAAATGAAGGCCAATGAAATTCAACGGATAATGTTTTTCGATGCAATTCCAACAATATTGCAGTTAGCATTGTCATATATCTGTTTGTGTTGGCTCAATCTTGTCGCCGGCAGTATTCTTGGATGTATCATTCTCATTTATATTGGGTGGTCGCTTTATCTAAACAGCAGAGTCACTCTCATTTGTACTCCGCTCGATCGTAAATTCCGTCGGCTGGGCCGGAGGAGAAACGAACGAATGGAACGCATTGAACGCGTTAAAGTATGCGGTAAAGAAAAAGATGAAACGACTGAGATGTCATCGCTTTTTTCAAGTCTCATGACTGAAGATCGTGCCTTTTGGCTTAGTTTTATCGATAGCACATTCATCCGTTCACTAATTAACGCGACTGGGTTGGTAAGTATCATGGCGTGGGGAGCGTGGTTGGTATGGAAGGGTGAGCTCAATCTTGGGCTTCTTTATCCACTCTATGCTTGGGCAACACGCGTAAGTGATAACATTTGGCGGCTTGGTGATATTGAGCATCAGCTTAATTGGAACATTCCACCTGTGAAGTCACTGATGGCGGCAGCCTCGATTCCACCCGAATTTCAAGATAAGCCCGACGCGGTCGTAATTGATTCCGGTGTTTCTCACACAGTGGTTCTAGATAACGTTTCGCATCACTATCCTGGTGAAGGTAAAGACAGCGATCTTTCGCCCGCGGCTTTAACCCGCATTAGTTTTACAATTGAACGCGGTGAAAAAGTTGCTCTTCTTGGTCCAAGCGGATCGGGAAAATCAACGGTGATGAAAAAATTACTCCGATTCGATAATCCAACTAGTGGCAGTATTCGTGTTGATGGGATTGATCTCATTGATATTCAGTTAAACTCCTGGATGAATGGAATTGGCTACATTGCTCAACAACCGCTCGTGTTTGATGGTACTATTCGGTATAACCTTACCTATGCGTTAAGTGACTTGGAGCGTGAGAAAATAACCGACGAAGATTTGTGGAAGCTCATGCGGCTTTTGCAGATTGATTTCGGAGACCGCCTGACTGCAGGACTTGATACTGTGGTCGGAAAAAATGGCATCAAACTTTCAGGTGGACAAGCACAACGCCTGATGATCGGTGCAGCGGTAATTAAAAAACCATGGTTGCTTGTTGTTGATGAGGCAACATCGAGTCTTGATTCAACTACTGAAAAGTTAGTTCAGTTAGGACTTGAAACAGTGCTGACAGGTAACACCACTAGTGCGCTTATCGTGGCTCATCGACTGAGTACCGTTCGAAACCTGTGTACGAAATTTGTCGTCCTCAAAAATACATGTGACGTCCAGGAAGGCGAATCTCAAGTCGAAGCGGTCGCTTCGACGTTTGAAGAGCTGTACAAAATGTCTCCGACATTTCGACAACTCGCAGACGATCAAGGGATCGTGATCTAACGATGTGTCAAAGGGCATCTTTGATATAAAGCAAATAATAAAAACAAGGGCACCCTTTCACGAGGGTGCCCTTTCTCTTATGGCGCGTGGAGAATTAATTGCAAGAGCATTTTAGAGTGATATCATCATAAGTATGATAAACCATGAAATGACGACAACAGCATTTGATATTAAAGGGTATAGGATTACTCAAAATTTAGGCGTGGCGCGAGGAATAATTGTTAGATCTCGCTCGGTAATCGGTAACATAGGTGCTGCCGTTCAATCATTATTCGGTGGGAACATCACTATTTTAACTGAACTCTGTGAAAAAGCGCGCGAGGATGCTTTTAATGAAATGCTCAAACATGCTGTGCAAATCAATGCTAATGCAATAATAGGTATTCGATATGATGCGACTGAATTAATGCAAGGTATCACCGAAGTGTTGGTGTACGGAACCGCCGTAGTTGTTGAGAAGGAATAAGTCGTAAGTCATTTTAATATGACAACACCACTCACGCATGCTAAAATGTTTTAATCATGCCTCTTGAAAAAACACCTTCACAATTTTATAATGACTCGATTTTCTGGATTGAAGTCGATAAGATAAAGCCAAATCCCTACCAGCCTCGAAAAGAATTTGACGAAGTAGCACTTAAAGCGCTTTCTGAATCGGTACGTCAATACGGCGTGCTTCAAGCGCTTGTAGTGACGCGTAAGGAATTTGTAAAAGAAGATGGTGGACTTGGGGTTGAGTATGAGCTTATTGCCGGTGAGCGACGTCTGCGTGCTTCGAAGCTTGCAGGGCTTGTTCAGGTTCCTGTTCTCATCCGTGCGGGGCACGACACTGATTTGATGAAGCTCGAGCTCGCTATTATCGAAAATATTCAACGTGAAGATTTGAATCCTGTTGATCGCGCCCGCGCTTTCGAACAACTGATCAAAGAATTCGGTTTCAAGCATTCCACCATTGCGGAAAAAGTAGGTAAAAGTCGCGAGTACGTTTCAAACACCATGCGTATTTTACTTTTGCCTGAATATATGATCAATGCACTTTCTGAACGAAAAATGTCTGAAGGTCATACACGACCGCTTTTAATGCTTACTGATCGACCGCAAGAACAAGACACACTTTTCAAGGAAATAATTTTCAAAAAATTAAATGTACGTGAAGCCGAAATGATTGCTCGCAAAATCGCTGTTGAACGTGCGCGTAAAAAAGAGCGAGTGATAGATCCGGAAATTATTGAAATTGAAGAGAAACTTCGCGAGTCGCTTGGTACGCGTGTGTCCATCGAGAAAAGTGATGTGGGTGGTCGACTTCATATCGATTTCTTTTCCGATGAAGATCTCAAAGGTCTGCTCGCACTTCTGAATTCAAACCAGCAAAAATCTGGCAACGAAATGCTTGATGTTCATATCAGTAAGCAGGTGCTCAACGAAAACGGTCTACCTGTCTCTGGTCCTTTTGTACCTACCGAAATCGTTCCTGAAATTATTCCAGAAATTGATCCTGCCAAAAAAGATGATGAGGATGATGCACTTTATTCGATTAGGAATTTCTCGTTGTGAAGTTGTTATCCCGGCTGCACCTCAGGCCGGGATCCATGTTTTTAATATTACAATCACCCTCCAATTAAAATTTTTTTAAATATTTAGGATAAAGTAAAGAGGTTGACAAAAAAATGGATTATTCTATAATGAGATTTAGATCATATAGATAAGTGGGCGTAGCTCCTAAAGGCGTCAATATACACTAAGCTATTTGATTTTCTGCAAAAAGAAAGGCATCAATGAAAAAACAAAATAGATACACACCAAATCCAAATTACAATGGGCGAAAAGAGCGAGACGGATTCGTTTGCTCTTCCATCACAAGGAAGACTGGTCTTGGACAAAACTGTGTCGCTGTGAAAATGGATACCACTGGTATTCATATTCGCGACACCAAAGACGGAAAGGATAAAACCCTTTCCTTTAATAAGGACGAGTGGAGCGCTTTTATTGAAGGCGTCAAGAAAGGGGAGTTTAACCTTCATTAACTGATAGGTTGAGTGGGTCCAATCCCCACTCTTTTTTATATAATGAAAAAATTTATTGCATTAAGCGCAGATAAATATAAGCTTAAAAAAGGCATAATCCCGATTTCTTTGTTGTGGAAAACTAAAACGATAAAAGGTTGGTGTGACGAAGTAACTATGACAAGTGAAGATATTATTATTGGTCACTCAATTGGGGGAGCTGTCGCTCTTATGGTTGCAAGTAAAACACCACCTAAAGAATTGCATCTCTATTCTCCAACACCTATTTTCCTTGAGTTTTTAGAATTATATAAAAAGTATCCAACTAAAAATATGAAAGATCGTTTTAAAGAATTCGTTCGAATTCCTCATATTAAATGCCCAGTTTTTATTTATATAGGCGGTGATGAAGATCCTTTTATGAAAGTGGGTGCGCAGGTTATCGCAAAATCAATAAAGAATTCAGTTTTAAAAACGATAAAAGGGAAGGATCATATGAGTGTAATTCCTAAGTCGATTGTAGACTAAACCACTTTCTTCTTAAAACCACCGCGACGTCCGACTTTTTTTGGTTCGTTCAAAATCAAAAGTGCACGATCAAAAGTAATGTCGTAAGGTGAATCAGTTTTAAGTGAACGGAAATCACCATCATGAACAACGTAAGGACCGAAGCGGCCGACGTTTGCGGTGATTGTTTTACCCGTCAGTGGATGCTCGCCGAGTTTTCGTGGAAGTGAAAGAAACATTACGGCGTTTTCAACGGTAATCTTTTCTGGATCAAATGACTTTGGAATGCTCGCCATACGAGGTTTTATTTTTTTAGGCTTTTTCGGTTTCTTTGGTTTTTTTAATTT
>JAYTST010000014.1:0-8949 GCA_043745565.1 bacterium | reverse complement strand
GACTGCGCCGGCACCGCTTGATATGCCACAAGAAGGTGTGTATATCGGTATGAATCATCATCGTAATCACGAAGTACCTGTGTACATGTCGCCTGAAGATCGTCTGCGTCATTTTTACGCAATAGGACAAACGGGTACCGGTAAGACTACGCTTTTGAAGAACATGATTGTTCAAGATATCATGAACGGCGAAGGTGTTTGTTTCATCGACCCTCATGGTTCTGATGTTCAAGATATTTTAGCTCGGGTTCCTAAAGAGCGCTACGATGATGTAATCTATTTTGATCCAAGTTATACCGAGCGTCCAATGGGAATGAACATGCTTGAATATGATCCGGCATATCCGGAACAAAAAACGTTCGTCGTAAACGAACTCTTTTCAATCTTCGATAAACTTTTTGATATGAAAACAACTGGTGGCCCGATGTTCGAGCAATATTTCAGAAATTCCACCTTGCTTGTGCTCGAAGATCCGGATTCGGGGAATACACTTATCGACGTATCGCGTGTACTTTCAAATAAGGCATATCGAGAGCTTAAAATTTCGCGCTGTAAAAATCCCATCGTCGTACAGTTTTGGAAAGAAGTGGCTGAGAAAGCGGGCGGGGAATCGTCGCTTGCTAACATTGTTCCCTACATTACCAGTAAGTTTGATGTTTTCCTCTCAAACGATGTTATGCGACCACTCATAGCTCAAGAGAAATCTTCCTTCAATTTCCGAGATGTCATGGACAAGAAAAAGATTCTCCTAGTAAATCTTTCGAAGGGAAGACTCGGCGATATCAATGCCAACCTTATTGGTCTTATTCTTGTCGGTAAAATTTTAATGGCGGCACTTTCTCGCGTCGATTCACTTAATTCTGGATTTCCACCTTTTTATCTTTACATCGATGAGTTTCAAAATATTACCACCAATTCGATCTCTACTATTTTGTCGGAGGCGCGTAAATATAAATTGTCACTTCACATTGCTCACCAGTTCATTGCCCAGCTAAAAGACGATATCCGTGATGCGGTTTTTGGAAACGTAGGTTCGATTGTCTCATATCGAGTTGGGGCAGAGGATGCTGAGTACCTCGAGAAACAATTCACTCCCGTATTTGCTGCAAACGATATTATGAATCTCGATAATCTTAATGCCTACGCAAAACTTCTTATCAACGGTCGCCCCGCACGACCTTTCAATGTCGCGGTTCCATTTCCAGAAAAAGTAGATGCTTCCCATCTGGAAGCGCTCAAACAGCTTTCATACTTGAAGTATGGTACCGACAGGGCGGAAATAGAGAAAATCATTCTTGAAAAGTACAAGAAAGAAGAGCCGAAGCCTAAAATTGATCCAATAGCTAAGAATCCATTTGCGTAGTAAAATAGAGAAATGAAACAGGGTATGAATACAAGTCGCAGAGCTGATCTTCCACGAGATTTAAAAAACAATACTTTATTGGAGATCGATGTTGAAGAAGCTACTAAGATGGGAATGTCAGAAGAAGAATATGCTTATAATATGCAAAAGGCGGAAGAGCATCTAGATGCAACAAAGGAAAATCCTCAAGCGGCGTATTATCGTTTGATGAAAGAAAAGCGTCTTGATAAAGCTCACTTTATGAAACGAATAGCGGAAGGAAGAGATGGCTTTATGAAAGAAGGTGGTGATAATTTTTCAATTTAATATATAAAAATGCCTCAGCTAAAATTAGAACAAACACTTGCCGTGTTAAAACCAGATGCCCTTCAGCGATCTCTTGTGGGTGAGATTATTAAACGTTTTGAAAACGTGGGATTAAAGCTTGTAGCCATAAAAATGTTTATACCCGATGCGGATTTTATCGAAACGCATTATACCTTTGATCCGGAATGGAAACGAAAAGCGGGCGAGAAAAAACTGAAAAGCTTTAAAGAGCAAGGTATAACAGCCACAAGCAAGGATCCTTTAGAAGTAGGGGAGCTTATTTTAACAAGTTTGAAATCCTATCTTTCAAGTGGGCCTATTATTGCCATGGTGTGGCAAGGTGGGCATGCGGTTGGTATTATTCGTAAGCTTGTGGGAGGAACCGAGCCTTTAACTTCAGATGTCGGAACTATTCGCGGAGATTTTGTTCACGATTCTTACGAAATGTCTTCAGATGAAAACCGCGCTATTCGCAACCTTGTGCACGCTTCAGGTTCTGTTGAAGAAGCGCTTCAGGAAATTCCTCACTGGTTCAATAAAAACGAAATCATCGATTACTGTTTAGTTCAAGAGGCTATTTTGTACAACCCTATTTCGAAATAAAATTAGGTTTCTGTAAACTTGTATTGCGTCTAGAAAGTATATAATAAGGGAAGGATTACTTGAGTGTTAACTTAGATTAAATGTAAAGTAAGGGAGCTCGCGTACGGTTTCACCTTGGTGAGATGTCAGGGCACCCACCTAGTTAAACACTAGGTATAACGCCAGGTAGTCCTAAAAAATACTGCAATTTGCAGTGTTTTTTGTTTTCTACTACTATGTAAAATTTCTGAATTCCAACGCACTGGATAGTTCATCCTGCATATTGTTTTTATTCTTTCTTGCGTTCCTCAGAAAAATAAAAACAATAGTTCCGGCAAACCCAGTAGGTCATTCTGCTGAATGAGACTTTCTCTACTTTAAGTGTTTAGCCCGGAGCAATAATTTTATTTTTTCAGAGTGAAACGATTGAAAAGAATAAAGTTATTCGAAGGTGATTTTTGCACCACAAAAATCAAACACAAAGCTTTTTTATAACGTAGTTATTATAAAAGTTTGTGAGTGTGCATTACAGAATAAGTTTTCTAAGAACAAGACAACTTTTCACTTTTCGTTTATAATTTAAGCATGACTAAACAACTTAAGCTTACTTTCTGCGGAGGATCGGGATCGGTTACGGGTGCAAACTTTCTTTTGGAAAGCGATGCAACTAAAATTCTTATCGATTGTGGAATGGAACAAGGGACAAAGGTGGCTGATGCCTTTAATCATTCGGAATTTCCTTACAATCCGGCGGAAATTGATATTCTTTTAATTACTCATGGACACATTGATCACGTAGGCAAAATCCCCAAGCTCGTTAAGGATGGTTTCAAGGGTGTAATCTACTCAACTCCAGAAACAAAAGATATTTCTGTTTTGATGCTCGGCGACAGTGTGCGGATTATTGGACAAGATGCAGCAAAGCATGGAATTTTGCCTTTGTATGAAGAGAAAGATGTGGCTAAGAGCATATCATTATGGAAAACTATTCCTTATCATCAGAAAACAAACATAACGCCTGATTTTGCAGTGTATTTGAAAGATGCGGGGCACGTACTTGGTTCGGTGATGTACGAAGTATTTTATAATGAGAAGAAAATTGTTTTTACTGGTGATCTTGGAAACAGTCCGACGCCGTTGCTTAAACCCACTGAAGATATTACTGATGCGGATTACTTGATTATGGAAAGTGTGTATGGTGATCGAAATCATGAGCCAAAAGAAGAACGCCAGGCAAAACTTGAAGACGTGATTGAAGAAACAATCCGCCGAAAAGGGGTATTGATGGTGCCGTCATTTTCCCTTGAAAAGACGCAGGTGATTCTTTACGAATTGAACGACCTCATTGAAGAAGGGCGAGTCACTGCTGTGCCTGTGTACATTGATTCACCGCTTGCAATCAAGATTACAGAAATTTACAAGCGCTATACACAAGATTTTAACGTTGAAGCGGTGAAGGTAATCAAAGGAGGTGATGACATTTTCAATTTTCCAAAGCTTCATTTCACTTCGACATCTGATGAATCAAAAGCAATCAAACTGACACCAGATCCAAAAATCATCATCGCAGGTTCCGGCATGTCAAATGGCGGTCGTATCACACATCATGAATTAAATTACTTACCTGATCCGAAAAACACTCTTCTGCTTGTAGGTTATCAGGCTGTTGGAACTATTGGACGACAAATACGTGATGGTGCAAAAAGTATTACATTGTTTGGACAGCAGGTGAACATCAAAGCGCGGATCGAACATATCGACGGCTATTCTTCGCACAAAGATTCTGATCACTTACTCGAATTCGCTTCTAAAACTGCCGACACCGTTAAAAAGGTATTTGTTGTAATGGGTGAGCCAAAAGCCTCTCTTTTCCTTGTCCAACGTCTTCGTGACTATCTCGGTGTCGAAGCGTATCATCCAGGGCAGGGGGATAGTGTAACACTGGAGTGTTGATTTTTGTACTACAAAAATCATGTCGAAAGATTTCCGATTCCGCTAGGAAGTGTGAAATTTTTGACTATTTGTACATTACTTTACTTACCATCCTCCAACTTATTTTATTTTTATTCAACGCGCGTAATTTTAGCGCCCCAACTTTTACAAAGCTTTCGCTTTGAAAAGCTTGGTGCGTGATGTGCGTAATGCGCAAATCAGCTGATTTCGCTCTGCTCGTGCACTCCGCAACATCTCATAAAAATAAAATAAATTTACGGATGAATTAAAATGACAAAATTCATATTCAAAGCTACAATGTATTTATGATCATCGACAAACACGGAACAAACAAAATAAAATTATGCGTGTCAGGTTCAGCGGACATGGGTTTTCTTCCACCTGAAGATTACGAACGCGCGAAAGAACTTGGACGCGAGATTGTTCGACAAGGTGCGACGTTGGTGACGGGGGCAACAACTGGTTTTCCGTTGTGGGCTGCGATGGGTGCCAAGGAAGAGAACGGTATTTCAATTGGCTTTTCTCCCGCAGTGAGCGAACGCGAACACATCAAAGCGTATCGACTTCCTGTCGATTACATGGACATTATTGTCTACACCGGCTTTGGATACACAGGACGCGATCTTCTTCTTACGCGCTCAGCTGACGCCGTCATCATCGGCCCAGGACGAATAGGCACCATCCACGAATTTACTATCGCGTACGAAGACGACAAACCTATCGGCATCCTTGAAGGAGATTGGGATACTGATGAAGTGATTAAAAACATCATGGAAAAAAGTCACAAGACCAACCCGAAAATATTATTTGGTAGCGATCCAAAAGTCTTGGTAAAACGTGTGATGGATCTTGTTCGACTGGAAAAAGGGGAGTTGAAATAGGGTATGAAAACTTTTCTGAATTATATTGGTCAGTTGCGCACTTACTCGCTCATAGATCTTTCTTAATGAGTTTATTGGAGTAATTATTCTACATGTCGCTTTTATTGCGTATCTAGAAAATAATCACGCTCACAAGTATAGAGTAAAAGTACCGATTATAGTCGGAGCTCTTTTAGGATATGTTTCACCTATTCCTTATATAGTAGCTGGTGTCTTTTTTATAAGAAATCTTCTCGGGGATTTTAGAGATATTGAAAAAGACAAAAAAGAAAATGTCAGAACTATTCCGGTATTGGCAGGATTTAAAAGAAGCATATCTTACGTTCATCTAGCTGGAATTATTCTTTCTTCAACTTTGTGGTGGTCATTTTCTACACTTTCAATTGTTTGGTTGATAGCAATAATTATTATTGAAGTAACAACGTACAACTTGACTCCAAGATAGGTAAAAACAGGGTATTAGCCAGAAAAATAAAAAGTCTTTTAGAATTCTCATCTCGGGTACCATTTTCGCTTCTTTAGGAAAATGGGTGAAGGGAGAATTATAAAAGACTTTTTATTTTTCTAGTTACTTTAGCTTACTTCAGGTTATTTAACCTTGTTCACAATAGCTTCGAACGTAGAAGGGGATTCCTTTGCAAGCTGTGAGAGAACCTTTCGGTCGAGAAGAATGTTGTTCTTTTTGAGTGCATCGATGAACTTGCTGTAAGTAGTTCCTTGAGTTCGGAGAACGGCATTCAAACGCACAGTCCAAAGGCTTCGCATGTCGTTCTTTTTATCTCTTCGGTGAGCAAAGGCACTTGCCCCAGCGTGGAAGATCGCTTCCTGCGCCTGTCGTTTCTTAGTCGATCGTCCAAAGCGATAGCCCTTAACTTGTTTGAGGATATTTCGTCGACTCTTTAATGCATTTTTACCTTTTTTTACGCGTACCATATATTTAAATTAAGTTGATTGCTGATTATTTACCAATTACTTACTCTGAGTAAGGAAACGAGACTTGTATTTGTTGCTCATTGTAAAAGTAGTTGTACGACTTTTACCAAGCTGGCTTCGACCGCTTTCTTTAGCGTTGAAGTGGTTTTGACCAGGTTTACGAGCAACGATTTTGCCGTTCTTGGTAACTTTTAGTCTTTTCATGAATGATTTATTGGTTTTCATATAGTTATGATGCTTTTTCGATGATGACAGTGAGGCCTTTTGGACTTTTCTTAGGTTCGTCTGCTTTAAAATCTTCAGAGATGAGCTTAAGGATGCGTTCAAGTCGTTCCTTCAAGAAGTCAACGTTGAGGTACTTTGCTCTACCAGGTAGGAAGAGGTCTATCTTGATTTTATGCCCTTCTTTAAGCCATTCTGAGGCTTTTTTAGCCTTTAGCTCAAGGTCGTGTTCTCCTGTACCTATTTTGACTTGAAGTGTCTTGATTTCGGCGATCTGAACGCGAGATTTAGACGACTTCAGCTTCTTGTTTTCATCGTACTGAAATTTACCATAATCCATGATTTTTGCAACAGGGGGAAGGGCTTTAGGGGAAATCTCGATGAGATCGAGTCCTGCATCTTGGGCCATAGTGAGAGCTTCACGTAGTGTGATAACTCCAACGTTTTCTCCTTCCGCACCGATCACCCGAAGTTCAGGTGCTGTTATTTGGTGATTGATTCTGGTTGATGGTGCGTGAGCCAATGTTTAAATGTTACGGACTTGATATTTAACGATCTTCTTTGTTGTTTCGCTCGTTTGCTCCCGCAAAGTACTGTTCGTACATTTTGGTCTCAAGCCTCGCTCACGCCTCGAATCTCATCCAAATCTTAAATCCTTGTTAATGTAGACACTCTAACACAACAGTAAAAATAGGGAAGGGGATTATTCAGCTAAGCCCGAGTTATTAAATAAAAGAAGTTTCCAAGGTTTTTTGCCCATAAACTTATTCCAAGGTGAATATTCGAAAATTGAAACTGTGCCATTATTGATAGGGTTTAAAAAGTCGAGACGAACGAATTCTTCTGCAGAAAGGTTTTCACCTGATTCAATATAGGAAATAATCATCTTCATAAAGATACGATGAGAAACACACATTATATGTCGCTCTCTTCGCTTCGAGAGAAAAGTAAGAAGTTTTTTTGTGCGTTCACGCAAATCAATAAAGTTTTCTTCATCAGCGTAACGCATATTGGGGTCATGGAAACTACGGTCGATGACATCAATAATTTTTTTTACTTCTTCGGAGTCTGCATCTTTACCTACGATAGTCGAAGGATTTTTACGTTCCATCAAAAGCTCGCTTGTTTCAATAGGGACGTGAAGGGTTTCGTTTATAAGATTGGCAGTTTCTTGCGCACGTTGATAGGGACTGGCAATAATAACGTTGATATGTGTTGCGGCAAAACGCTCACCGACCTTACGAGCCTGAGTTTGGCCGAGTTCACTTAAACCACCCGCAGAACCTTGTCGCGTTTTACTAGCATTATTGGCACTTTGTCCATGACGGACGAGGTAAATAATTTTTTTAGACCACCACATTGTTTTAATTATAGCATATAATATTTTTTTTATGATAAAATATTATGTATGATATTTTCGCGTATCGTAAGAAATATTCTTCTTGTTGCCGTTATTACTATTGCGGTAGATGCAGTAGCATTTTTCGCTATTAAAGAAATTCAGAAGGGAACTTTCACGCCCGCTTCTGTTCCTGTTGTCATCACCCCGGCTTCTCCTATTCCCACATTCGATCAATATATCGGAGTTGAGGAAACAGAGCCCTCATCTATCTCGCTTGATTTTAGTCGAGCACAAGTGGTTGAAGGGTACCGCACTGCTTTTCATGAACTACAGCAAAAACCTGCAAACACTGGTTTTCATTATAGTGTGCTCGTCCTTTCTTGTGACCAGAACGATGTAAGCAGTGACGGATGCGTGAGAGTATGGGCGTTAAATCGAACTACAGGAGTAGTTTTTCAAATTGGTTCTGAGTACAAAGGCGGAGTTGCTTTGCGTGCTGACAGTGATCTTGTGATTGTTGATAATTCTTTTTTCTATCTTTTGAAAAATGATCATGCGGAGAAAATATATACCATTAACTAAATAATTTATGAAATTTAATCCTGAAGCTGGTTTCGATGCTGTGGCTCCTTTTGAGAAAGTTCAAGACAAGGAAGAATTAAACGAACGTTTTGATGTTGCGTTTGAGAAATTTGTCCAAACCATAAATCCTGAAATGACTCTGCCTGAATTTCTTGCCGATTTTAATGCGTGTATAGAAAGTAGTACTGGAAAGTCAGTGAAGGATCAGATCGAGACGACGGTGACCAACGAAGACAAACTTATTGGCGAAATGAAGTTGCGCGATGAGGTCATTGCGGAATATCAACTTTATCCTGGGTTTTTCGCAGATTTCGATACTGAAAAACTAAAAGAAGTTCTTTTTTAAGCAGATGTGGGTATGTTGAAATAGAATAAAAAAAGAAAAGGCGGGGTCTTGTGAACCCCGCCTTTTTTGCAGCACGTCAGTCTATTTCGGTTTTCTTCTTGAACATGCGATCGCTTAATACCAATGCTTGGATAACCCCAAATCCTAGTTCAAGTTGCGTTTTTACGGTTCCTAATGGGCGCCCAAGTTGCCGAGCAATTTCACATTGACTCATGCCTTCTAGATAATGAAGAATAAGACAGTCTCGCTGTTTGTCAGGAATTCTCACGCTATGAAGTAACTCGAGAAGTCGGCGATGTTTATCAGTATTAGAAATCTCACCGGTGTCATAACGCTGATGTGCTCTGTTCGCTGCTACATTTTCAATTTCGAAACGATCTCTTGCTCGTGAATAAGCGGACATTCGTCTTACTCGGTCAATAGCACGTCTTCGCACAGA
>JAYTST010000013.1:0-2543 GCA_043745565.1 bacterium | reverse complement strand
CAACCGACCGAGAGAGTGTATTGGATTTAGAACAGCTTCGAGTTATTATTTAAACCTAACTTGTCCTACTTGAGGGGTGGCGGGAGGAATGAGCGTCTGTATGGAATCTAACATGATAGGTTGGGGGTGTCAAGGGGTGGGGTCTTGCTTCCTCACTTTTACAACCTTTGCTTCGCGATATGATAGAATAAATTGGTATGAAACGTTCTTATAACTTTCGATTTGATGAAGCAATTCTTGCATTATTGTTGACGCTTGCACATTTCGGATCACTTTTTCTTTGGTTTTATGATATCAAAGAATTGGATTTTTTTATTCTCAACCCATTACTCTTTATGGTAATGGGTTGGGTTATTTATAACTCGGAGAGTTTGTACATTACGAATAATGATTATTCTTACTTCAAGGTTTCAAAAATCGGCACACAAAAATACGGAGCCTTCCTCATTCATATAGGTTTCTTTTCATTTATTATTTTCAACTTCTTCTACACTTTTTCAAGTACTCACACGTATCTTTCGATGCTACAACTTATCGCAAGTTTCGGTTACGCAGTGTACATTTCAGAAAAGCATGGAGAAAAAAAGTCTACACACTATCAATCTTAGTTCGTTTGATTTTCCATGCAAAACCAACTGTTCCCTGCATCTTTCCAATCTCCTCAGCAAGCGTTCGCATGTAAGTTCCCGAAGAGCACGCCACTCGAATAGAAATCAGTGGGAATTTCTCCTCATGTCCGTTTAACAGAGTTTTCCACGATTCCTTAATTTTATCTTGTCGAAAATCACCTTTGACTTTTCCGATGCGCCAAATGGCTTGGTTTACTAAATCAGCTGTTTTAATTTCTGAAATATCCAAAAGTTCGATTGAGTAGATAGTTGAAGTCTTCGTTGGAATTTCGATTTCTTCAAGTCGACCTTCCCTCGCCCACTGAAAAAGGGGTTTTCCATTTACTGTTTTTGATGAATAATCCGGGTACGGTTGTGTTAGGGTTCCAACTAATGAATTAAGTGTTTTTATAATTTGATCACGGTAAGAATTCAAATCAACCGAAGGTTTCGAATGTTTAACGCGAAGAGATGCTTTATTTTTTCTGACGAATGGAAGAGAAAAATAAAGCATTCGCAGTGTGTGCATTACAGAATTTTTTGGATCCCTGCTTTCGTGAGGATGACAAATACCCAAAACATCTCCCGTATCCGTCTCAATCCCCAATAAAACCACCACCTCGTAGACTTTATCCAAGCACAAATACTTTTCTCTCTGTTTATTCTCCTCATCGACAACCACAAGCAGAATGCCTTCCGCCATCGGGTCGAGTCGACCAACATAACTTAAGGGCGCATCAGTGTACTCAGGATTCCCAGAGCGAAAACGCTCGAGGCATTCGAGTGGGGTTTCTCCTTCGTTTTTATAGAGCTCAAGCGTGGGCTGCCGCTGTGTTATTTTTTCTGTTTGGTTATTTGGCATAATTAAATTACAATGGTCATACTACCTATATATGAATGAAAAAACAAAGAAACTGTCAGTAGACGAGTACAAAGGTGTGAGAGACTTTTATCCTGAGGATCTTGCTGTACAAAATTATATTTTTGGCATCTGGCGAAAAACACTCGAAAGTTTCGGCTACGAAGAATATTCTGCATCCATTTTAGAATCAACCGAGCTCTACGAAGCAAAGTCGGGCGAAGAACTTATCAATGAGCAAACATATACCTTCATCGACCGTGGAGATCGAAGTGTTACTCTTCGCCCCGAAATGACACCGACCGTCGCGCGTATGGTCGCCAAAAAGCGGCGCGAACTCGCCTTCCCGCTTCGATGGTATTCAATCCCCAACCTCTTCCGTTACGAACGCCCACAGCGCGGCAGACTTCGTGAACACTTCCAACTTAACGCTGATATTTTTGGCGTTACTGGAACTGAAGCAGAAATTGAACTCATCACTATTGCCGATCAATTGATGAAAAATGTTGGTGTCTCATCTCATCAATATGAAATTCGCTTAAGTAGTCGTAAACTCCTGAACGCCATTTTTTCTGATTGGTATGAATTCGATGATGTTAAAACAAAGAGACTTCAGAAACTTATCGACAAAAAAAGTAAAATGTCTGCGGAAGATTTTCAGGCTAAAGCTGAAGAAATTACAGAAGGCGCTTTCACTTTTCTCAATCTCAGTCACAAAGATGAAGTATTCGAAGAAGCAATGGCACTTCCGATGGTTCGTGTTGCGTATGAGGAACTTCACAAAGTAATCGATCATCTTAAATCGCTCGGTATTACCAATGTTGTGTACGATTCCGAGCTTATTCGCGGTTTTGATTATTACTCAGGCATTATCTTCGAAGTCTTCGACACCCACCCCGACAACAACCGCTCACTTTTCGGAGGTGGACGTTATGATGGACTGGTTTCCTTTTTCACTGACGATGAAGTTCCTGCGGCAGGTTTCGGAATGGGTGATGTCACCATCAAGGATGTTTTAGAAACCTACTCCTTAATCCCAGAAGGTCTCCTTGACTCAAAAACTCAAGTTGAATTAC
>JAYTST010000012.1:0-9573 GCA_043745565.1 bacterium | reverse complement strand
AGAGAACAATAGGATTTCCAAGTTGAGTAAAGAAAATCATTATTTTGGTAAGTGTCGGAGTCTGTATCTGGGGCAGGATGTTATAAAAATAAATATCAAGCCATGAAAGCCAGCGATGGCGGATCACGTCTTCCAGACTGCTAGTAAAAAGAAAAATGGCTAAAATATTCGCCGTCAATGTATAAACATGGTATTTACGAAAGACTTGATGATTGCGGTTAACCAATCGGTACGAATAGAAAATAAGCACGCTTAAAATAACAGCGAAGATGAAAATAAAACTCGTGTATCGTGAAAGTGCTTGGATTCCCTGCCCGAAGATGAACCCAAATAAAGCGTGGCTTGTAGCCCAAATGAGAGCTGAAAGAAATGAGAGTGATAGATATGAACGAAAAGGAACGTGCGAAGCGCCGGAAGCGAAGGGGCCAATCGAACGCGTCAATGAATTGAAACGACCAAGAATAATAGTTTTTGCTCGATGTTTGTTGACTAACTCACGAAACTGTTCGAGGCGTGCCTCGGTGATGAAAATATATTTTCCATACCTTTGGAGAAAGGAATATCCATAATACCGACCGATAAAATAAGAGATGCAATCACCAAGCCATGCTCCCATCGTAGCAACCAAAATCAGTAGAGGAAACGAAAGTATTCCACCCTTGCTCAAGAGGCCTCCGAGCACCACCACACTTGCCCCAGGAATAATTACACCAAGAAAAGGAAAACTTTCGACTATGGAAAACAAAAAAACGATAAGGTACCCCCATTCGGCGAAAAACGGAAGAATGATTTTAATTACTTGAGTGGCAAGATGATGCATGGGTAAAACGAAGGCTTTTATTTCGCTGTAGCCAAGCCATCATCAATCGCTTTCTTGAGGCTTACATAATCCGTTCCACGCACAATGATATTCCCAACGAAGAACGTAGGTGTTGAATCCACGCCAATGAGTTCACCGTCTTTAAGATCAGCTTGGATTTTGTCTACATATTGTCCAGAAGTAATTTTTTGTCTGATTGACGTAGTAGCCAGGCCTAACCTTTCAGCGTAAGCAATGAATAAATCTGTAGGATTAGCTAAACTTTCCCAATCGGCTTGATTAGTAAAAAGTGTATCATGCATTTCCCAATACTTTCCCTGCTCGCCAGCGATACGCGCTATTTGGGCAGAGGCTATAGCATTTTTATGAATAGTTGTTAAAGGAAAATTTCGGTACACAAAAGTGACATTATTTTTATACGTTTCCATTAACTCCTTTACTTTTGGAGCAATAAAAGAGCATGCGGGGCATTGATAATCTGCAAACTCTACTACAACCACTTTCTGTGCGGGTGCAACCACTTTAATACTATCCTCACGAACAAGTGCCTCTTGGTGTGAAGTGAGAATAGGTTGAGGAATACTTCTCTGGTAGAGATATGAGCCACCAATAAGGATAAGTACACACCCCACAAGAATGATTAACATTGTTTTTATTTCTGTAGTCATATTGTATGTTGGTTAAGATTATTTAATCTATGATTTATCGTAAGCATTGCAATCATAACAGTTAGTGCAGTGAAAGCCAAAAATGGAATGGTGATAAAACCAAACCATTGTATAAAGCGGGTAGTACATGAGACTCCAAGCGAGCACGGAGCGAGTGTGTCAGGGATAATCTTATAATAAAGAAGGTTGTGATAGAGAGAGATAAACCAACCAACAACAAGCACTGGCATAGTATAAAAGAACACCGCCCGATCCTTACGTATTATTCCAACTGCTAAAAGTAATACCATTGGATAGATGGCTATTCGCTGCCACCAACAAAGTACACACGGCGGGTATTTGAGTACCTCACTAAAATAAAGACTGCCAAGCATCGCAACAAGCGCCTGTACCCACGCTATAATCAAGGCATATTTTTGAAAAAATGTTTTCATATCACGCATTATAGCCTATACTATAAAAATGACTACAGATGAAAAAATAGATAAAATTTTATTATCAGTTGAAAAAACAAGGAAGTATTTTTTGTGGACGATGATACTCACAATTGCCCTTTTTGTGCTACCACTTATCGCACTCGCTATCATTGGTCCATCTTTTATTGGAAGTTACACAAGTGGACTCGAAAATCTTAGTCAATAATCATGGAAACTCTCCCTTACAGATCACTCGGTCGGCGCGCATTCTGGTCCTTTGTTATTGAAGAAAGTTCCCCCGCACTTATTACCTTTATCTTATTTCTTTTTTTACTTGGCACAGAAACATTTGCAGAATCCAGTATCCCACTTCAATTCACACAGACTCTTCCTCTTCTTATTTTTGTACTATTTGGACTTACTGTTCTTTTCCTTCTTTTAAGTCTCCTTCTTTCCTATCTTTTTTATATTTCTTTCGAATTTGTACTTGATGAAAACGCGTTGCGCATTCGACGTGGTATTTTTAATACTAACGAAACTTCTATTCCCTATCGCCAGATTCAAGACGTGGATTTAGTTCAATCGTTAATTAATAAAATCATCGGGGTTACGCGTATAGCTATTCTCACTGCGGGCCATGAAGATAAAAGTGGAGATACAGATCTCGATTTCAGTGAAGCAACCCTTCCAGCTATCGATTACGCTGATGCTCTCGTTATTAGAGAAAGCCTTCTCTCAAAAGCAAATGTACAAAAAGTTATCGTTTCTTAAGGATTTTTGAGATTTGACTCGAGCTAAAGCCCTGCTCCACTAGTGTTTCTTTAACGTCGTTACCAAAAGATAGAAAATCTCCTTTCAACGAGTCACGTGACTGATAGGTTGGAGCGGGAATGTGAGCCGCCTTTGCTGAATGTGAATTTGAGAGCAACATGGTAGTTACAATTCCGCCAGTGATTAAAAATTTTCTTTTTTTCATACGTAAAAGGTTAATTAGTAAGTCCCTTCATTTACTAATACAACTCTACTCGCAAAATATTTCACTTTTATTCAGATTGTGGAAAATGTTCGATCCCTACCATTGTCATGTGTCCTTCCTCCCCTTCTCCCATAACGAGAACAGTATCACCTATCTTTAAGCTAGAAGTTGCAGTATTCTGAGATAAAACAAAAGTACGGAGAAGCCCCTCCACTTCTCTATCGTCCCTTACTGTCAGTATATTTTCATTTAAGCTCACTATCTCGCAACGGCACACCTCTTTGTGAGAGAGAGGCTGCCTACGAACATCTTCGTACATTCCCCCAAAAACAGGCAGAGCGTTCTTATCCGCTCTTTTAAGAAGGGTTTTATGAAAAGCAGTGGTACGATCGACAACAAAGCTAACAATGAGCACACTTACAACAATCCCGCCGAGCAAATATACCGTGGGGCTACGGTATCCAAAACGAAACTGACGTAAGAGGCATTCAAGAACCACCAAGAGAGCAATGCCAAGCATAAGAATTGTCCACGGGAAAAGGACAAGAAACAAATAGAACCCTTTTGAACCGAACCCAAGCAAAAGCGCTTGCCCGCTTTCACGGATACTGAAAAATACAAAACTGCAGATCAGAATAGAAACAATCAGAATAAGAAAAGCCATGGTGGTAAGCAAAAAAAGCTTGAGTTTAAAATACGTTTTAGAGCGCATTCTTACTTCATCACACCTTATTTTATTGAGAATTTCATTATGCTCCATAAGTGAGGTTTAATTTTTCGTAACTTTTCTTTAGCTGCCCTTTCGCCCGTTTCAAACGAATACCTACAGTTCCCAAAGGGATGCGAAGTATGTCTGCAATTTCCTTGTAACTTAGTTCTTCAAGATAATGAAGGATAATAATTTCCTTATACTTTGAAGGCAATGTCTCTAATCCTTTTTCAATTATATCACGCATCTCTTTGCTCTCTATCTCTGCTTGAGCTGGATCTACATAAATGGGATGAGAAATAAGAGTATCTAGGTCAAAAAATAACAGCTGATTACGTAGATTCTTTTTCATGCTATTTACGAATGCATTGTGTGCGATACGGTATATCCATGATGAAAACTTTTGAGAGGTATCGAAACTTTTTAGATTTTGATATGTACTAATGAATACTTCTTGAACAATATCGACGATATTTTCCTTATTAGACAAAAACTTTGCCCCATAACGAGAAAGTCTTTTTTCATATCGATCGATAAGAAGCGCAAACTTTTCCTTGTCGCCTTGTTGCACGAGAAGAGCTACCTCTTCGTCGCTTATTTCTACTGTAGGATCCTTCATGGATGCATTCTACCATTACCTACAGACTTTTAAATTAAAAATTACCGCCTATCAAAAATTTTCTTGGCCACGATAGAAGTCCCGGCCAGACTTCCTCGTACAAGAACATGGTCACCAATTTTAATTTCACTTACTGCGATAGATGTTGAGGCGTAATCCTTGAGGATTTTTGCATTAGTAGCGTCTACAGTATAAATTGTATTGTTTTTATCAGCCAAGGTAAGTGTTGGTCCATTTAACGCGGTAATAGTGCCTGCAACACCTTGACCTAATTTGGATCTACCTTTTGTAAAATTACCCTCGAGGATAATAGAAGCGTTTACAACTGTTCCATTCACTACCCCTTCCACTCGCACATGATCACCTGAATTAATATTTGCAAGTGAAACAGCACTCGCGTCTATAGTGTACGTAAGATTGTCTGTACCGATAATACTTAATGTACTTCCGCTCACAGAAGAAACTGTACCTTCAATAGCCCGCGATGATTTATCGAATAACTTCCCATCAAAAATAGTAGTGGCTTGCACCGAAGAACCATTGATGGTTCCCTGCACCAAAAGCATATCTCCATTTTTAATATCATTGATACCTACGACAGATGGTGCGGTCGGCGCTAAGTTAGCTTTAAGAATTTCAGCTTTACTTGCGTCAATAGAATAAGTAGTGCTGTTTTGGGCAATGAGCGTAATGGTTGAATCATTCACAGAAGAAACCATGCCTACGACCCCATCTCGCGAGTGCTTACCTGATTTTGTTTCACCCGAATGAGCGACACGGATTGCGGCATTGGTATTTTGTGAAATACCCATTGTAGTAACCATAACAGCTGCAACTAAGGGAATAAGTAATCTTTTTCTGTACATACTTACTAATACAACTTAACTATTATTTTCTTTCACTTTAAAGCTAAAAAACGTACTTATCAAAACTTCTTCTTTGAATAAACGTCCTTTTAATGTGAACGTTGGGGAATATTTGAATCACCAACTACTGTGGTGCAAAAAGCACAACGTTTTGCGGAAAGTGGAATTTCACTCAAACATTCAGGACATTTTTTTGAGGTAGGATCCGCCGGTGCTTCTTTTTTACTTCGACTTATAAGTGTGTTGATTGGAACAACCACAAAGAAGTAGATGGTCGCTGCCACAAGCAGGAAAGAAATAAGCGCATTAAAGAAATGACCATAAGCAAAAGAACTTCCATTGAGCTTCAATGAAAGATTAGAGAAATCGGGGATTTTAGCAATAGCACTAATAAATGGTGTGAGGATATCGTTTACAAGCGCCGTAACCATAGCTCCGAAAGCCGAACCTATAACTACGCCAACCGCCAAATCAACCACATTTCCCCGTAAAATAAATTGTTTAAATCCTTTTAACATGACACTTAGTTTATTTACTATTTTCCCATTCTAACATCATTTTCTTACGTGCACTTCCCCACCGATAATCACCGATCTTTCCATCTGCTTTGACCACACGATGGCAGGGTATAAAAAATCCTAAAGTGTTCGCACCAAGTGCAGTCCCTACCGCTCGAATAGCCTTAGGCTTCTTAATCAACCTTGCTAATTCTTTGTAAGAAACCGTTTTTCCATACGAAATACTGAAAAGGGCTTGCCACACTGCGATTTGAAAAGGTGTACCCTTAAGATCGAACTTAAACGTGGGTTTGTTTTTCATTTTACCGGCAAAATATTTCTCGACTTTTTTGTGAAGCATCGTTTTTTCTTTTACCACATTCATACCCGCGCATGATTCTTGAAGTTCTTTTTCTACCGTGGACGCTACACCATCAAAAAAGAATAAATGTGTAATCCCCTTTTGAGATGATGCGATGAGATATTTTCCGAAAGGTGATGTGCTGTAGCTGTAGGCGATAGTCATTAATGAATATTAACATAAGAGAATGGTCACTTCGTTCTTTATTTTGGGCGACTAGAGAGAATCGGACTCTCGATACCAGATCCACAGACTGGAGTTTTACCACTAAACTATAGTCGCCATGTCCTCTATCTATATCAGATATTGAGGATTTACACCACCTTTTGTTCGACTTCCTTTTCACCAACTAACATTTTGTAAGTATTCATACCCACCATTGAACCAACGATGGGTCCGAGAATATACATAAATGAAAACCCGCCTTTTAAGAATGAGCCTATCGCAAGCGCCACAGCGGGGTTCACTACCCCGTCAGAACCCAAGAAAAATGCAAAAGTGCCTCCAAGTACCAATGAGGCGCCAATAATAATTCCACTCAAAGGTCCTGGTGTTTTATCGTAAACAACCGACGCAATTCCAAAACTAAAGAAGAACATGCCAATTGCTTCCGCCAAAAAGACATTGAATGATCCAAGCGTAGTAAGTGCAATACCGGCATCCCTAAGAAGGATAAGTCGGACAAGAATAACTGAAATAATTGCCCCGATAACTTGAGCGCCGATGTAGAACAATGCTTGGCGTGCAGTTATCTTTTTGATTGACCACAAACCAAGTGTGACCGCGGGGTTAATGTGAGTTCCTGAAACATGACCAACTGAGTAGACAAAAAGTCCAAGTGTGAGCCCCGCGAGAAGAATAGTGGGGACTGCAAAATTTCCCGTATGAGAAACTGATAGTAAAACGACAAAAGAAAGCGCAAAAGTTCCTAAGCATTCAGCAATAAATTGTTTTTTCATGTTTCTATTCTATCAGAATTTCTCATTATCTGTTAAGCGGGTGGTAAGATACTAGATATGAATAACAGTCCATCAGAAAAACCAAAAGAAAAACTACTTCTTTTGCATGGATGGGATTGGAAGAATTACCCGCAGTTTAATAAACCTGATTCTTGGTCTAATCGAAGTGCATTTGTTACAGAACTAAGAAAAAATGTGCAAATTGAAACACCTTCACTTCCCGGCTTCGGTAATTCTACAATTCCCGATAGACCTTGGGATCTGGAGGATTATGCTGATTGGCTTGAACATATCTTAAGAACGAATGACTATTCAGGAATTCTCGGATATTCCTTTGGAGGGGCGGTCTTAACGAGATGGGCAAAAAAGTACTTGATAAATCAAGATCTGGCAAAAAACTATAAGCAACCACAGCTCTTTTTTGTATCACCCGCAATAGTGAGAAGATATGCTCGTGCAAATTCTCTCTTCTCTCGATGGAACCGGTCTGTGAGAAAAACATTTCCTCTTGCAGCTAGATTATTTCAACATCTTTATCTTTGTTATTGGATCAATAATGAATATTATCGGTATGGAGGAACATTTCAACGAAATACTTATTTTAATATTGTCCGATTAAACTTATCTGATGAATTAGCTTTAATATTAAAAAACGGAATAAAACCCTGCATTATCTTCGGGGCAAACGATACCGCCACTCCTCCCTCTCTCCTTTACGAAGCTGCACCAGCAGCTATAAAATATATTTCTATCATCGACAATGGTGGTCATGATATTGCAAACAGTCACACAAAAGAATTGGTTCGCATCATTTTTCAGCGTTTAATAAATTTTAAATAAAATATTTTCTGTCATTTGTGCGCAGGAGAGGACTTGAACCTCCACGCCTGTAAGGGCACACCCACCTCAAGGGTGCTTGTCTACCAGTTTCAACACCTGCGCATTTCCCTTTTACTATATCAAAATAACTTTCAAAAAGTAATTACCTATTTAAATGAGGTTCGAGGCACGAGTGAGGCTTACGATTAAGCTGTACTAAGTTGTACAGCGTAAGAGTAAACGAACGAAGCAACGAAGAAGATCGTCACAATAGTTAATTACTCAGCAGCCACGACTTCTTCAGGAGCAACAGTTTCAGCAACCACAACTGTCGGAATACTTTGAGAGTTTCGCATCTGTCGGCTGATTTCTTTGGCAGCCTTGTCTCGAATGTAGAAAAGCTTAGCTCGTCGTACTTTGGCGCGTCGTACCACTTCGATCTTGTCGATCATCGGTGAGTAAAGAGGGAAAATTCGCTCAACACCAACGCCTTGAGAAACTTTTCGAACAGTAAACGTAGCACCTGCTTCACTTCCGTGTTTTCGGGCAAGAACAAGACCTTCGAAGATTTGAGTTCGAGTTTTTCCTTTTTCTTGAATAATCTGACCCACTTTTACAGTATCCCCCGCTCGAAGGTCGATTTTAGAACGCTGTTCCTGGTTTACAGGTTTGAGTTTAATGGGTTTTATATTTTTGTCGTCAGTTTTCTTTGCCATAGTGATTTTTTATGTGTAAATAGGACTTTATCACACGAGCATTGAAAGAGCAACCTCGAAATCGGCAGGATACGGCGCTTCTACTTTTACTTCCTTTCCTTCGATAGTTTCAAATATGACTTCGCGTGCATGAAGAGCAAGTCGCTTGAAACCGAGGATTGCTTCCCTTTTAGGTGCGTAAAGCGGGTCGGCAACAACGGGGTGGTTAATAGCTTTAAAGTGTACGCGAATCTGGTGAGTACGACCGGTTAAAGGATGGGCTTCAATGAAAGTGACATCATCACCGTATTTGAGAGCCTTGTAGGTGGTAACCGCGTCACGCGCCTCCCCTCTTCCACCTCGCTGTGCCGACCATAATCGAAAGTCTTTGCGTGACCTTGCGATAGGTCGATTGATCTCACCTTCTTTTTCTTTCATAACGCCATACACAAACGCATGATAGGTTTTTTTCACTTGCCGACGTTGAAATTGTGATTTGAGAAAAACGAAACCATCTTCGGTTTTGGCAATGAGAAGTACACCCGACGTATCGCGGTCAATGCGATGAACAATACCTGGACGGATAATGGTACCACCTTTTGTGAGCTCGATCGGCTCACCGACGTCTTTCACTTCAGGGTAATGCTCAAGTACCCAATCCACCACGGTTTTTTCAGTAGTTCGTCCGTCCGCATGAACAACCAAGCCTGCGGGCTTGTTGATTGCGACGATATGTTTGTCTTCGTAGAGAATATCGATATTCATAGAGCTAACCTATCAGAAAATGAGAAAATAGAAAGACGGAAATAAAAAATGACTCTTCCGGGGAGGACAGAGTCATGGGTTCAGTGGTGGAATAATGGCATCCAGAAGTCCAATTTGTTCATGTGCCATTTTTGCAGGCATCACTATATCTTGCTTAAGCGTCATGATGTATTTAATCGATGAACCTGTCAGTCGTGAGCCTTTCTGGAGCACGTTGTACATCCTTCTCGAGATGAGACCTATTTCTCCACGAATCTTCGGAGGAAGTCTACCGTCTTTACCAAGGTCGGCAATCGAAATATTTTTCAAGTCGAATTTCGGAGGATGTAGCATGAAGGTAGAATTTGGAAGCCCTAGTCGTATTTGTGCCGAACTTGCAACAAGCGCAGCGGCAGAAAATGTT
>JAYTST010000011.1:0-2600 GCA_043745565.1 bacterium | reverse complement strand
TCATGTCTTCCACTGCTTTTGCTTTATCTTCTTCAACACGTTTAAGAATTTCTTCGTACGTATCGTTAGGTTTAGCAATTCGGCGAGCGTAATCTTCACAATCAATCTCTAATATACTTTTAATTCGTAAGCACGAATCGATTGAACTCGATGCTTTTTGTGGATTTACCGCGATAATAAAACCCGTTTTAAGGCTTGCTGCAGAAAGTTCATGGCCATCTTTATCGGTAAAATAAATTGATCCACGATTAAAAACAAACTGAGCTGGACGCATATATTGACGATCAGCTCGGGCCAAAAGCTCATCACCATGCACGATTTGGAGAATATATAATTTACTAATTAAAAGTAAAGCAAAAACAACAATGAGAACTGAAAAGACACGTATGCGAAATTGAAACGATGATTTCATCCTTATCTAACATCTTACTATTCTACGTGATTAATTGAAAGCGCCTTTCCAAGCGAGTTACGTGTAACAAACAAAGTAGATGAACTACCTTCTATATCTTTGAAGCCCATTGCGTAAGCATTGTTAATACTTACTGCATTTTTTAGAGTGAGGTAGGAATACTCAAGTTTTGAAATATCGTCGTTGATTTTTACCACTTCAGTAGAGATATTTTTACGCGCAACAACATTCCAGACTGTTTTGTTTACAAGATAAACGTATGAAAAAAGCAAGAACACCACGAATGCGCACAAGGCGAGAAGGATCTTCTTTTCGGTACTGCTCTGTTGTAATGAATAGGTAAGTTGTTTCATCGCGATAGTTATTATCTTGAATTATATCTTGCTAATAATGCGGAGTTTTGCGCTACGTGACCGTGGGTTTTCATAACTTTCCTTTTCGCTTGGTAACAGTGCTTTCTTCGTGACAATTTTTCCTTTTCCTTCCTTCTCTAATTCTTTATAAAAATGTTTAACGATCCGATCTTCCAGACTATGAAATGAGATGATTGCCATCCGTCCACCACTTGAAAGTGATTCAAATCCTATTCGCAATCCATCGCGAAGCGAACCAAGTTCGTCGTTGACTGCAATACGAAGCGCTTGAAATGTTTTCGTCGCGGCGTGTGGGCGTTTCTTCAAACTGAACTTGCGGGTGATCGAAGGCATTGCCTTTTCAACAATCCCCGCAAGCTCGCTTGCAGTCGTGATGCGTTTTTCTTTACGCTGCTCGACGATGGCCCGGGCAATGCGACGTGCGTAGCGTTCTTCACCGTATCCATAAATAACATCAGCGATGGAACTTTCCTCCCATTCATTAACAATGTCATCTGCGCTGAAAAGGTGGGAACTTGGATCTTTTGCGAAAGTCATATGAAGCGGTTCATCGGTTTTAAATGAAAATCCCCTTCCCGATTCTTCAAGTTGGAATGAACTAAGTCCGAGATCAAGCAAAATCCGATCAGCGTGGTCTAAATTCAAACCTTTCAACACCGAGTCAATATTTCTAAAGTTTTCTTGTACTAAATGAAGTGAGTGGTCATATTTTGAAAGTCGTTCGCGCGTTCGATCTAATGCATCACTATCGCGGTCAATTCCGACAACAGTGACTTTACTCCCGAACCGCTTTACCACTTCTTCGCTGTGACCTCCTCCGCCCAATGTACCGTCAACAAAAATATCATTCTCGTGAATATCAAGGCCATCTATCGATTCGTGTAAAAGAACAGTAACGTGTTGCATAGAATTTCTCTCTTTTATAGGGCACCGATTTCACTGAGTTTCTCAGCTAATCGGTCTGCCTCAGCCCGGATTTTCTTCTTGTATTCGATCCAGGCTGTTTCATTCCATACTTCAACGCGGTTGTGGACTCCGGCAAATACCACTTTTGCATCAAGCTTGGCAAAATCTCGAAGATATTCTGGAATGAGCATTCGTCCGATGGCATCAACGTCGACTTCGACGGCACCCGCTAGGATAAAACGATTGAATCCTCGCGAATCTGATTGACCGATCGATAACTCACCAAGCTTGTCCGCAATCTTCTGCCATTCTTTTGCTGAATACACAAACAAACAATTATCGAGGCCATGCGTCACCACAATTTTCTTACCCATTTCCTTGCGAAACTTTATCGGCAACGAAATGCGTTTTTTGTCATCTTGCGTGTGCGTATATTCTCCGATGAGCATGTTGTTTATTCGCTACAAAACTTATTTCTGGTAATTACCACTTCTTCCCACTTAGATACCATCATATACCACTTTGGCTTTTGAGTGCAAATTAAGTTGTCCCCAAATTACACCTTTTCACTACTACAACACACAAAAAGCCGACCTGTGAACAAGTCGGCTGTTTAAGTAGTTAGTTGACAGTTTTTTTGCTTATCTTATACTCATTCTACAAGTGCCTTCGGGCTTGTCTTCACGAGGGTGAAGAAAAAATAAATACAACGGCTTCGGCCTCGCCTTTCTTGGGAAACCACCAAAGGAGGAATATTAAAATGCACTTATCCAATCAAATAGATGAGTGCATTTTTGATTTTATTATGATTTTCCTGAGATATGAGACCAAATTTTTCTTGTAATCGTTTCGCATCAACTAAACGAATCTGAGAAAGAATCGCTGTACGAGGAAAATTTTTATCCACC
>JAYTST010000010.1:0-9778 GCA_043745565.1 bacterium | reverse complement strand
AAAACTTCGAAACGACATCATCAAAAAGCTTAAAACAATTGATGTTGGTCATGGTGAAGAACTTAAAATCGATATTGAAGAAATCAAAACACCTGAATCAAACGCAGCTATTGTAGTTCAGATGGTCGCTGAAGGTCTCGAGAAGCGAATGCCTTTCCGTCGAGTGATGAAGCAAATGATTGAGAAAGTTATGGCTAATCGAGACGTTCAGGGAGTCAAAATCTACCTTGGAGGTCGCCTTGGTGGCGCTGACATGGCACGTTCAGAAGTGTTGAAGAAGGGAAGAATCCCACTTCAGACTTTCCGAGCTGATATTGATTACGCAATAGGTCGAGCAACTATTCCTCAAGGAGATTTGGGAATTAAGGTATGGATTTACAAGGGCGAAATTTTCGCTGGTGAAGAAGCTAAAACCAATTAATACATCTATATGTTAGTCCCTAAAAAAGTAAAACACCGAAAATGGCAAACAGGTCGAATCAATCCTAAAAAGGTTAGGGTTGAGACACGTGGAACTACATTGTCATTTGGTTCATACGGTATAAAAGCTATTTCTGCTTCACGGGTTAAGTCAAACCAACTTGAATCAGCTCGAAAGATTCTTGCGCGTTCAGTCAGTAAAGTGGGACGATTATGGATTCGTGTCTTTCCTGACCGACCATTCACTGCAAAACCAGCTGAAGTAGGTATGGGTAAGGGGAAAGGAGATCCACAAGGATATTGTTTTGAGGTTAAACCCGGTCGTGTTCTTTTTGAAATTGACGGTTTACCAGAAGCTGCTGCCAAAGAAGCACTTCGAAAAGCGGGAACAAAACTTCCTGTGAAGATACGAATCATTAGTCGAGAACAAGCATAGCATCCCAGATTAATTAATTTTTTATGAAAACATCACCGGTAAAAGGAAAAAATCAAAAAGAACTTGCTGACCTTCTTGTTGAAAAACGAAAGAAGCTTGCGGACTTTAGATTTAACATTGCCACCGGAAAGATTAAAAATGTAAAAGAAGGACGATCACTTCGAAAAGAAATTGCCCGGATCCTTACTGAAGGGAATAGTAACAAATACAGCATCAAATAAATGCACCAATTAATTTTATGAAAAAAACAACATCAACAACTGAACAGCCAGAGACATCATCAAAGAAGCGAGTGCTTTCGGGTGTGGTGGTATCTGATAAAATGATAGATACAGTTGTGGTGAAAGTGGTGCGTTTTGTTAAACACCCAAAATATGGTAAGTTCGTTAAGATCAACAAGAAGTTTAAAGCGGACGACAAAGGAAACACAGTGAAAATCGGTGAAAAGGTTTCTATTGAAGAATGTCGACCTATTTCAAAAGACAAGCATTTCAAAATCGTCAAATAATATACATTTATGATTCAACCACGAAGTATTGTGAATATCAGCGACAACTCCGGAGCAAAGATAGGACGAGTTTTCAAAGTGCTCGGAAGCTCAAAGAAGCGTTACGCTGAAATCGGCGACGTAGTTGTTCTTTCAGTGCAGAAAGCTGAACCTCGAAAAGCTGTGAAGAAGAAAGACGTTCTTCAGGCGGTAGTAGTTCGCCAGAAGAAAGCACTCCGACGAATTGATGGTTCATATATTCGTTTTGACGAAAATGCAGTGGTTATCCTTGAAAAAGGGAAGAAAGAACCTCTTGCTGGACGTGTATTCGGTCCCATTCCTCGAGAAATCGGTGATAAGGGTTACCAGAAGATTGCATCCCTTGCACCGGAAATTGTATAACATTTTGCATAAATAACTGAAAACATATGATTAAAAAAGGAGATAACATAACAGTAATAGCAGGAAAAGACAAAGGTAAAACTGGGACTGTTGAACGTGTATTTCCTAAAGATGATCTTATTGTTGTGGGTGGTATTAATATCATGAAGAAACATCGAAAGGCTCGACGAAGTAACGAAAAAGGTGCAATTATCGAAATGCCCTCCCCACTTCACATTTCAAATGTGCGAAAGAATTAACTCCGAACAAATGAAAATAATTTTATGAAAAACAACTCTTCATCTTCAAACGTAATAGAAAAAGCCTCAGGACTTTTTGATGCACTCAAAGGTCAGTATGGTTACACCAATCTTATGCAGGCTCCAAAGCTTGTGAAGGTGATTGTGAGCTCTTCAACTGGTTCTATTAAAGATCCTAAGAAAAAAGCTCTTATTGGAGATCGTCTCACAAAGATCACTGGTCAGAAAGTGAGTGAGAAGGCAGCTAAGAAGTCGATTGCGACATTTAAAGTGCGTCAGGGTGACGCTGTGGGTTACCAGGTAACGCTGCGAGGGGCTCGGATGTATGATTTCCTCAATAAGCTTGTAAACATCGCTCTCCCACGAACTCGTGACTTCCGAGGTCTTGAATCGAAGTCAATTGACGAAATGGGTAACGTAACGTTCGGTATCAAGGAACACACTGTATTTCCTGAGACTTCAGATGAAGATCTGAAAGACGTCTTTGGAATGGCCGTAACAGTCGTAACCACTTCAGATAACAAGGAAGAAACCGCAAGTATTCTTTCGCACCTTGGCTTTTTGTTCAAGAAGTGATAGCATAGCGAAACATATTTTATGGCAAAAACATCCGTCATTGCACGATCATTAAAGAAGCCAAAATTCAAGAGCCGTGTGGTTCGACGTTGTTTTCGATGTGGACGAAAGAACGGGTACATGCGAGATTTTGATTTGTGCCGAATTTGTTTTCGGGAACTTGCAAACGACGGTAAAATCCCAGGTATTAAGAAGTCGTCGTGGTAAAGGCCCGCAGGCACTTTTCCACCATACAGATAGAAATCAAAAAATAAAAATAAAATGAGAGACTCAATTTCAGAACTAATAACAAAAATAAAAAACGCGAGTGATCGAGGTCTTTCAACCATTACTTTCCCCCACTCAAAACTCACTCTCGCTATTTCTGAAGTGCTTTTAAAAGAAGGCTATATCGGTTCAATATCTAAGAAAGGAAAGAAAGTCGGTAAGGTGATTGAAGTTGGTTTGGTGTACGATGAAGCTAAGCAACCTCGCGTTATCGGGGTATCTCGAGTTTCAAAGTTTTCAAAGCGAGTGTATTCAGGTTTCAAAGAAATTTACCCTGTTAAGAGTGGCTTCGGAACAATGATTCTTACCACTCCCAACGGTATTTTAACTGATAAAGAAGCAAAGAAACAAAAGGTCGGCGGTGAAGTCTTATTCAAAATTTGGTAAAATTTATTAACAAATAAGTTTTTAAACATAATAGAAAAAACATGTCACGAGTAGGAAAACAAAACATCATAATCCCAGAAAAAACTACAGTGGTTTTTACTGATGGGCAGCTTCTCGTAAAAGGACCAAAAGGAGAACTCAACCGCCACTTTAAGAGTTCAATTGATATTTCAATAAAAGATAACTCTGTTACTCTTGAGCCAAAGCGAAACGATCTAGCATCTAAAGCTCTTTGGGGAACTTATGCCTCACATATCAGTAACATGATCGCAGGTGTAAATACGCCATTCGTAAAGAAATTAATTATAGAAGGAATTGGCTACAAAGCAGAAGTGGTTGGTGCAAACCTTAACCTTGCTCTTGGTTTTTCACACCCTATCGTTTTAGCCATTCCAAAAACATTGACCATCACGCACGAAAAAGGAGTTCTTACTATTACTGGCATCAACAAAGACGAAGTAGGTGCATTTAGTGCGAACGTACGTTCTCTCAAGAAACCTGAACCGTACAAGGGGAAGGGGATCAGATACGAAAAAGAAATTATTCGCCGAAAACAGGGTAAGAAATCAGTATAGTTTTGTTTTATATATCTTTATGACTAAAATCAACACAAAACAAGAGCAGAGAACACGACGGCGAAACCGCATTCGCGCAAAGATTGCGGGAACTGCCACAGTGCCTCGTCTCGCTGTTTTTAAATCATTGAAACATGTGCAAGCTCAACTTATTGATGACGAAAAAGGTGTAACTCTTGCCGCGGTCTCTTCACTTTCTGCAAAAGCTACAAAAGGCAAAACAAAAACTGACCACGCAAAAGCTGCTGGAATTGAACTTGCAAAGAAAGCTGCAGAAAAGAAAATCACAAAAGTAGTCTTCGATCGAGGAGGTTACATTTACACAGGGCGTGTTAAGGCATTAGCGGATGGAGCACGAGAAGGAGGTCTAATCTTTTAATATTTATGGAACCAGAAATTATTACAACTACAAACGAAACCCCTTCAGCTGCACCTGTTGCTGCTTCTGCCGCTCCTCAACAGCGACGCAATGAACGTACACCTCGGGGCGGAGATCGAAAGCCACGTCGAGAACCTCGAGCTAAGCCTGAATTCGATCAGAAAATTATCGACATTCGCCGTGTAACTCGTGTTGCTTCAGGAGGACGACGCTTTAGTTTCAGTGTTGCTCTTGTTGCTGGAAATAGAAAAGGCAAGGTGGGTGTCGGAATCGGAAAAGCAGGAGACACCTCTCTTGCTATCGACAAAGCTCTTAAGAATGCCCGAAAAAACATGATCGATGTGGTATTAAACGATCGAATGTCTATTGCTCACGAAGTTGAAGCCAAGTTCTGTAGTTCTCGCGTAGAAATCATGCCCGCTCCAGGAAAAGGAATTTCAGCTGGAAGTTCAATCCGCGACGTTATCGAACTTGCGGGAATGAAAGAAGTATCAGCAAAACTTCGATCAGGTTCAAAAAACAAATTGAACAATGCTCGTGTTGCCATCAAAGCGCTTTCAATGCTTCGAAAACCTAAGTCTAACGTTTAAATTTTATGCAAATAAATCAAATCAAGCGAGTACACGAAAACAAGAAATCGATCAAAGTGGGTCGAGGAGGAAAGCGAGGAAAAACAGCAGGTCGTGGAACAAAAGGTCAGCTTGCTCGATCAGGTCGTAAGCTGCGACCTGAACTTCGAGACATTATCAAAAAACTACCTAAACTTCGAGGTCGTGGTAAAAATTCATTCCTTTCAATCCAGACCAAACCTATCGTTGTTGCGCTTTCAAGTATCGAAACTCATTTCACTAATGGAGATAAAGTAAGCCCTCAGACACTTATGAGTAAAGGGATCGTAAAACAATACAAAGGACGCACCCAAGTTCTCAAAATTCTAAGCACAGTAGCTGGTGGAACAGAGCTTACCAAAAAAGTAACTGTCTCAGGATGTCTTATGTCAGCCAGCGTACGAGCAGCTATCGAAAAAGCAGGTGGAAGTGTCAAAGAAGGGAAAGTTAGTATAAAATAGCTATAATTAGATTTTAATTAAAAATGTATGAATAAAATCGTTGAAAAAATCAGCCTTGTCCTCCGTGACCCGGTTCTTCGACGAAGAATCCTCTTCACTTTAGGTGCGCTCGTGCTTTTTCAATTTCTTGCATCCATTCCTATTCCGAGCGTTGACCGCGGACGACTTGCTAAGTTCTTTGCTAGTAATCAATTTTTAGGTCTTTTAAATATTTTCTCAGGAGGAGGACTTTCAAATCTTTCTATTGTAATGCTTGGAGTTTCTCCGTTTATCACAGGCTCAATCATTATGCAACTTTTGACTATGATGTTCGACAAATTGAAAGATCTCTATCAAAACGAAGGTGAAGCCGGCCGAAAGCGTTTTGCGCAGTATGGACGAATTCTTACTGTTCCGCTCGCTCTTATTCAGGCCTTTGCATTCATTATTGTACTTGAGCGACAAGGAATTGTGCCTGTTCTTTCACTCGTTTCACTTATAACAAATGTAATGATTATCACTGGAGGTTCTGTGCTTCTGCTATGGATCGGTGAACTTATTACTGAATTTGGAATTGGAAACGGTGTCTCACTTATTATCTTTGCCGGCATTGTAGGACGAATTCCAAAAGCTATTAGTCAAACAGTCTTTTCTTATAACCAGGCTGATATTCCTTTCTACATCCTCTTCGTCGTTATATCGATCGCCATTGTTTATGCAGTGGTATACGTTACCGAAGCCGAACGCCCCGTTGCTGTTACTTATGCTAAACGTGTTCGTGGTAACAAAGTGTACGGCGGTGTATCGACCTATCTTCCACTTCGCCTTACTCAAGCTGGTGTGATTCCGATTATCTTCGCACTTTCAATTCTTCTTTTTCCACAGCTCATTTTTAACTTTCTCGCCAAGATCCCTTTTAGTGGTGCCGTCGGCGCCTTCATTAGTAAAGCCTCAATAGAAATTCTCGGGTTTATTAATAACCAAGGAATTTACGCCCTAGTCTACTTCTTATTGGTAGTATTCTTTACCTACTTTTACACAGCTGTTACTTTCGACCCCGATTCAATTTCAAAGAACCTTCAGCAAGGTGGAGCTTTTATCCCAGGCGTACGTCCAGGAGAAGCTACGTCAGAGCATCTTACTCGAATAATCACTCGTATCACCCTCGTGGGAGCAGTATTTCTTGGTTTTATCGCCATCTTGCCACTTATCCTTAAAGCCTACTCAGGAATAGGTTCACTCGCAATTGGAGGTACTGCTCTTCTTATCGTCGTTTCTGTAGTTCTTGATTTAGTGAAGAAGATTGATGCACAGATATCAATGCGAGAGTATTAGTTATATGAACAGAATGGAATTACCTGAAGAAGAAAAGTTGGAGACAGTGATGGCAGATATGCGAGCAAGAGAACTTGAAGCTATTCTCGAAAAAAAACAAGTTGTAGAAGATCTGAAGGGGCTGCTAGGTGCTCGATTGAGAAAAATCGGCCTGCGGTATTTTTCAATACTCGAAGATATTCAACAAGGTGAAATTATAACTAGTGACCGGGCGCAGGTTGATGCCAAGTTTCAAATTCTAGGAAGACAATTCTCACAGCTTCTAACAATGAAAGAGATTACTGAAGATGCTCTTGCAAACTTTGAAGAAGAAATCAGTAAAGTCGAGAAAAAATATGAATTACCAACAGTTGTAGGGCTCAACTAAAACCTTCACAGTAAATGTGCTAGAATTGGCGAATGGAACAAAAAACTATTATTATTATCGGTCAATCCGGTGCTGGAAAAGGAACACAAGCAAAGCTTCTTAATGAATATTTAAAAAATAACAGCGTAGGAATGTCTGTTCTTTACATCGAAACAGGTGCACGGTTTCGTAAATTTATTCAAGAAGATCCATCCTACACTGCTGCGTGTGCTAAGGAATTAATGAAGAAAGGTGAACGTCAGCCTGATTTTTTGGCTGTGTGGAATTGGGGGCAGATGCTAGTGGAATCTATGAAAGAAAATACCCATTTAGTGATGGATGGGGTTCCGCGCTCGCTTCTTGAAGCTCAAATACTTGCCACCGCATTTCCATTCTATGGTCGGGATAACACGTATGTTATCTATCTTAAAGTGAGTGATGAATGGTCAGTTAAAAATCTCATGAACAGAGGCCGAGCAGATGATATGTCCACCGAAAATATTATGACTAAGCTTTCTTGGTTTCAGAAAGTTGTTGCTCCAGCAGTAGATTTTTTCCGTACCAGTGCAGAATTTTGTTTTGTAGAAATTAACGGTGAACAAACAATTGAGAAAATCCACGACGAAATTATTACTATTGTATGCCCGCAATCCTAAAAACTGACAAAGAAATAGAAACAATGCGTAAAGGGGGAAAGATTCTTGCGCAGATACTTGGCGATATAGCGTTAAGGGTTGAACCAGGTGTCTCAACTGATTTTTTAAATACGTACACTAATTCATTGTGTGAAAAACACAAAGTGGTACCTGTTTTTCTCAATTACACACCCCACGGGGCACCGCGACCTTATCCTGCAAGTATTTGTATTTCAGTAAATGACGAAGTGGTTCACGGTATTCCAAATGAGAATCCGAAAACACTTGAAGAAGGTGATGTGGTAGTCCTCGATATGGGAATTACCTGCGATGGATTAATTGTCGATAGTGCGATTACAATTGGTGTGGGCCAGATTGATGAAAAGGCTAAAAATTTATTGAAAGCGACCGAAGCTTCGCTGTATGCTGGCATTGAGGCATCAATCGTGGGAAAGAGAACAGGTGATATTGGAAACGCTATTGAAAAAGTCATCAAACCTTACGGCTTTGGAATCCCTGAAGAACTCGGTGGCCACGGTGTCGGACATTCGGTTCATGAAGATCCTTTTGTTCCAAATTTTGGTAAACCTCGTCAAGGTGCACTTATTAAAAATGGCATGACGTTTGCTATTGAGCCGATTATCAATGAAGGTACAAAGAAAATTATTCTCTCAAAAGATGGTTACACTTACAAAACTGCTGACGGGAAACGTTCGGCACATTTTGAGCACACTGTTGCGATTATAAATGGTAAGGCGGAGATTTTAACATTACAATGACGGTCATAATGTTATACTAGTAGGCATGGAATTATTTTCTTCGCCACAAGAAGAGATCGAGCACCTTAAACAAGAAATCCTTTATAAAGAGGAGCTTTTAAAGCTGGCTGGTGAGAAACCTGATCGCGATGCTGTGGTCTTCGATAAACTTCAAGATCACCGCGCGCTTATTCAGCATGAGGTTCTCGCAAAAGGTCATCGTATGATCGAACCTCATATTCAAAAAAAGGCCTTCGACCTTTTGCCTGAAACACATGATGATCAGATGATCGAACTGATGGCGATGCTTGAAGAAAAAGGAGTGCTTAATACACTTGCGGTAATTGAGGTCATGAAAGATCCCCATATCGAAGATGACTTTCATCGTTATTTAGTTGAGCATCTTAAAAATGTAATGAATGTTGCTGGTCTTAAAGAGAAAACTACCCTCGATCGCGCTCTGCGCCACACTCTTTATGAAGTATCGCTCCCTGAATCTCGAAAAGACAAAGATGAGCGCGAAAAAAACCTGAAAGAATTAGTATCGAGCATGGAACAGTTTTATGCAGGAATGCTTTCTGTCGCAGACGCTGATAACCGCGAAAATCATTTCACCATTGAACTAGCGCTTTCCCACGACAGCGATGAGTTTGTATTTTATGTTTCAGTGCCGGACAAAAAGAAAAGCCTCTTTGAAAAAAATATTTTGTCGGTTTTTCCTCATGCAAAATTAGTGCTTAAAAAAGATGATTACAATATTTTTAATAGTGAGGGAGTTACGCTGGCATCCGTTGCAACTGAAGCAAAAAATCCTATTTATCCGATTAAAACTTATGAAGAGTTTGATTATGATCCACTTAACGTAATCATTAACGCGTTTTCAAAACTGAAAAGGGAAGGTGAAGGAGCGTCACTTCAGCTCGTGTTACATCCCGCTGGTGACTATTACGTTAAACGATATCGTGATGCCTTAAATCAAATCCTCAAAGGTACTCCGGTAAAAAAAGCTATCGATATTCGACATAGTTTCATGGGGGAAATCGGAAAGGGATTTAAGGAAATGGCATTCGATATGTTGAACGACGCCGTTTCATCATCATCCAAAAAAGATGAAGATAAGCCCAAAATTATAGATGAAACCGCGGTTGAGGAAATCAAGCACAAAATCAGCACTCCTATTTTGAATGCTAATATGCGCATTGTTGTTTCCGCAGAAACCAAAGAGCGAGCAAGTGAAGTTATTTCCGAAATAGAGTCGTCATTTAATCAATTTGAAAACACGCTGGGTAATACCTTTAATTGGAAACGTGTTCCAGAGAAAAAACTTCCTGCGTTTGTTAGAGATTTCACTTTCCGAATATTTAATCACGAAGGTCAGTTGCCTTTAAGCATTGCTGAACTCACCACTGTTCTTCTTTTTCCAGGTGCAAGTATTCAGGGAAGCGGTCAGCTCAAACAGGCAAAGGAAGGGACTGCGCCGGCACCGCT
>JAYTST010000009.1:0-34723 GCA_043745565.1 bacterium | reverse complement strand
CTCCTTGGTCTTTTGGTAGCTTTGGGTTCGTATGTGATATTGAAGACGGTTGATCCGAGGTTGCTTAGTACGGAGTTGAAGTTGGAGGAGGTGGAGGTGAAAGAAATTGAACTAATGAAACTTCCTCCACCACCTCCACCAACAGGAACTGGACCTGCAAGTGCAGCTGGAACTCCTGGTTTACAACAACCTGACGAAGCGGCAGGTGCCGCCATACTTCGAAGTGCACAGTACGCCGCCGATCCCGACCATCCACTCAATACATGTGCTGCTCCCGGAACTAACGGAGGAAGGGTAGCTTGCGCTTATGCGGTGAATGAAATAGTTGAAAGTGCGCTCGGAAAACCAATTACAAATAGCTTAAGCACTACCGACATGAATGCGGCGCTTAGCTCAAGCCCTCATTTTGCTTTGGTTGGTGGAAATATTAATCAAGCACTCCCTGGAGACATTATTATTTCACCTACCCAAGGCACAAACACAGGTCATGTAGGAATTTGTGAAACCGCAGGTTGTGGAAGTATTATTTCAAACAGTAGTAGTGATGCCAAAGTAGAAAGAAACTTTACAGGAGGAAAATGGATAAATTATTATGGTACCCAAAAGGGACTTCCCGTTATTATCTATCGTTCAAAATAGAAAGAAGAATCTAATTGGTATATACTATAAGCATGTCACGAAAATATCTCGCTCTCATTTTAATAATATTTCTAGTTGTGGTTAGTGCGGTTGTAGGGGGTTATTTATATCTCACAAATACCAAAGTAGAAAAACCAACACCTGTTGTGGTAGGTGGAGAGGGGGGGCTCGCTACTGACAATAATCCGGTAATTAATCCTGCCGTTATTGATCAATCTGCGACAAGTACTGAAAACGCTACTACGACCTTCAATACGGTTCCTCGACTTCGCCATATTACTACAACCCCGGTTGCTGGAGCTGATTTTGTCACCTTAAAAAGTAAACTCTCCACCATCTGGTATGTTGATCGAGCTAATGGCAATATTTTCCAAACAGCCCCTGATTCAAACGAAGTGACACGTCTCAGTCGAACAACAATACCAAAGGTCTATGAAGCGTTTATTGGAAGAGGAGGTGACAATTTGGTTTTTAGATTAGTTGATGATGTCACAGAAAAAATATCTACTTTTGTAGGGTATCTTAAGAACGCAACCTCAACCACAGAAGGAGATACTACCAAAGAATTAGTAGGAACTTTTGTAAATGGAGAACTTACTTCCTTTAATTTAACAGCGGCAAGAGATGGTTTCCTTGCTATTGAAAAAACACCAACAGGTTCACAAGCAGATCTTTTTACTTTTCCTTCAAAGAAAACAATCCTTTTCACTCATGCCATTAAAAAGTGGGATATCCAAGCTCTAAACTCAGGAACAGGACTCGTTACTACCGCTCCAAGCGCCCAAGCTCAAAATACAGCATTCACTGTCAACCTAAGAAACGGAAGTTTGATTCCTCTTCTTGATGCTCGAAATGGTTTTGTTCTTAAGGGATCACCCGACGGCATACACTTCCTTTTCTCACAAAATATCAACAACCAATTAGTATTTGGTACTTACAATAGTAAAACAGATGAAGAGAAGCAGCTTATCTCGCCTACTATTCCCGACAAATGCGTATGGTCTACAAAAAATGTTCTTATTGTTTACTGCGCAACACCAAAAGTTATTCCGAGAGGGCTTTATCCTGACGCTTGGTACCAAGGAAGAGTTTTCTTTTCTGACACCATTACTGCCATTAATGTGAGTACTGGAGATATAAGTACAATTGCCAACATTGAAAGTGAAGCTAAAGAATCTATAGACGCAACCAACCTTAAGCTTTCTCCCAACGAAGATTATCTTATCTTTACCAACAAACGAGATCTTACTCTCTGGAGTTTGAAGATGTAACTTTATTTTTCTCAAGATGCTTTCGCATATACAATTCCTGACCTATAGTAAAAAGGTTTCCTGTAATCCAATAAAGTGCCACTGCGCCTGAGACTCGAAACGAGATAAGGAAAACAAAGAAGGGAAGAACATAACGCATCTGAACATTCATACTTCGTGCCAAATCATCTTTAAAACCTGGGTTTTCTACCTTTTTGATAGCGGGAACGGAATACTGAACCTGAATATACTGACTGACACCAGCAATTATGCCTAAAATAAGTTGAGGCTTACTGACATCTAATAAACCAAGAAAGTGTGTAGTAACAAATTCCGGAATTTTAACAAAAGAATAAAGAATACTTGTATCTATTGAGTTAAAACCTCCTTTCAAGAAGATGAAGTAAAGTGCCAAAATGATTGGAATCTGAATAATCGCCAACAAAAGCCCTGAAAATGGGTTAATTTTATTATTTTTGTAGAGCAACATCATCTCTTTCGCTTGAGCTTCCTTATTATTTTTATTTTTTTCTTTCAGTCGGTCAAGTTCGGGAGCAATTTCCTTAAGTTTCATCTGAGTAACGACGGCTTTTTTTGAAAGTGGAAAGAGAAGGAGTTTAACAAATGCTGTGAACAAAATAACAGCAACGCCAATATCATGGCCAGGAAGATGTGCGAGGAGGAAGACAAGACCGTTATAAAGTGGATTGTAAAAGAAAAGGTGAAATAATGCGGTCATAATTTTAGTGATTAAAGTATAACATAAGCTTTTCTACTTCTTGTTTTAATAAAGCATGCTCCATAAGTGAAATATCTTTTTTAATATAAACAACACATGTTCCGGTAAAAACACCCTTCAATTCTCTAAGAATATGGCGAATAAGTCGTTTATTTCTGTTCCGAAGAACGGCTTTTTTAGCGACTTTTTTTGAAATCACCACAGCAATACGAAATGGTTCTGTTTTTTCAAAAACGACAGAAAAAAGAGGGGTCTGAAATCTCTTTCCCCTCTTTAGGATTTCATCAAAAGCACTCATGTTAGGCCTATACAGCCAACTTTTTGCGTCCTTTCTGTCGGCGTCGAGCAATAACCCGCTTTCCAGTCTTTGTTTTTTGTCGCACGAGAAAACCATGAGTCTTGGCTCGTTTTCTTTTCTTTGGTTGGTATGTTTGTGACATAGTGTGAAGACTATAACATAGACACCCTCCTATCCACAAGTTAGACAAGGCTGTGGATAACGATATACTATTTGAACATATGGATGACAAAAAATTATGGGAAAGTCTTTTGGTAGAAATTGAATTGTCCGTATCTCCTGGTTCTTTTAATACCTGGTTCAAAGATACTCATATAGTTAAGAGGGAAGAGGGAATTATAACAGTTGGAGTACCAAATCCTTTTGTTATTACTTGGCTTGTTGATAAATACAACAATACATTCCTTCGTATCCTGCGAAATCTTGATTCAAGCATTAGATCGATCTCATATGTAGTGTCGGATAAAAAAAGCACTCCAACACAAAACAAAAAAGAAATTCCTACCACCAAAAATACCAACGAACTGCCGCTTGAAAAGTCTTTAGTTAATAAAGAAGACAATCTTAACCCTCGCTATACCTTTGAAACCTTTGTTGTAGGCCCTTTCAATGAACTAGCTTATTCTGCTTGCCAGGCAATTATCAATAAGCCAGTGGCTTATAATCCACTTTTCATATACGGAAAGACTGGTCTTGGAAAAACCCACATAATGCAAGCGGTGGGAAACCATATCAAACACACAGGTTCAAGTAAAAAGATATTCTACATAACATCTGAGCGTTTTTCACAAGAAATGGTTGATGCTATTCAATCAAACAAGGTTCATTTCTTTAAAGAAAAGTATCGCAAATATGATGTTTTTATAATGGATGATATTCAGTTTCTTGTTAATAAAGAAAAAACCCAAGAAGAACTTTTTCACCTGTTCAACTATCTCTACGACAACAACAAACAAATCATTTTTTCTTCTGATATTCACCCTAATTATATTCCAAACCTTGAAAACCGTCTGAAATCTCGCTTTGTTGCAGGAATGATTGTAGACATCCCAGAGCCAGACTACGAATCCCGTATGGAAATCCTTAAAAAGAAGGCAGGAATCCATAATATTCAACTTAGTAAAGAAATTGTGGAGTATGTCGCTCTTAACTTAGAAGGAAACATTCGTGAAATAGAAGGTGCTTTCAATAATATTCTTCATTATGTGGAAACAAAAGGGAGGGAGCCTTTCATGTCTGAAATTAAAAATCTCATTAAATCCAATAAACGTCCCACCAAAAACCTTTCAGTAAAAGAGGTGGTTAAAATAGTAGCAGGCTTCTACAATATTGAAGAGGAAAGCCTTTTTGATAAATCGCGCCGAAAGGAAGTAGTAAAACCTCGACAGGTAGTTATGTTTATCCTTAGAGAGTTTTTCAACGTTTCTTACTCACTCATAGGTCAAAAATTAGGAGGTAGAGACCACACAACCGTTATCCATTCGTGTGAAAAAATTAAAAGCGGTATAAAGACCGATGCAAATCTCTTACAGGAGTTGGAAGAATTAAAGCTGCTTCTTTTGTAAAAACATGTTGATAAGTACTAACAACTTGTGGATGTTTTCTAACAAGTGGTGAGTTGTTCTTTTAAGTTAACTGGTTTTATAATGTTTTCCTTTTAAATACTTCCAATAACCCTTTTATTTACTTACTAAAATAGAGTTATCCCCTTATCCACAGTCTTAAGTAGTAGTCCCTTTCTTTTATAGCAAAAAAAAACTATTAATAGTATACTCGTGTCATGAAATTCGAATGCGTAAAAGATCGGTTTGCTCAGTCTTTTAGTAAGGCTGAGAAAATAGCGGCAAAAGGCTCTGTTTCTAGCCCTATTCTAAAATGTGTCTATTTGGAAGGTAATAATTCCACACTAACCATTAAAGCAACAAATCTCGATCTTGGTATAGAAATAACCATGCCTATTAAATTAGAAGAAGAAGGTTTTGTTGTGGTTCCAGCAACAACACTTGGAAATTTTGTCACTCATCTTGATAAAGAAAAAAGTCTTAAGTTTGAAAAAAAAGACGAAACCCTTCATGTTTCTTCTGAAAAATCGTCTTCAACACTTAAACTACAGCAAGCAGAAGAATTTCCTCTCATTCCTCGTATATCCGCCGACAAGAGCTTTTTAATTAATTCCAAGGATTTCTGCAAAGGTCTACGTTCGGTTGCTTACAGTGCCTCTCTGTCGACAATAAAGCCCGAACTTGCAAGTGTTTATGTTTATCCAGAAGAGGATAATTTAGTTTTTGTTGCAACTGACTCATTTCGATTAGCAGAAAAGAAGATTAAAATAAAAGAGAAGGTAGATTTTGATCAAATTCTCATCCCTTTGAAAAACGTAGCTGATATTTGCCGAGTTCTTGAAGAGAAAGATGAGTTAATAAAGGTTTTTCTTGATAAAAACCAGATTTCCTTTACTTTAGACGAAATTTATCTCATCTCACGTGTGGTTGAAGGAAATTTTCCTTCATATCAGCAAATTATCCCTAAAGAGACTAAGACAGAAGTTATTGTTTTAAAGCAAGATTTTCTTAACACTCTTAAGCTTGCTCATGTTTTTTCTGATTCTTTCAATCGTGTTGTTGTTTCTGTTTCTCCAAAAGAAAAGAAGTTTGAGATCAGAACCAAGAACACTGATGTAGGAGAAAATATTAGTAGTCTTTCCGGCGCACTTACAGGTGAAGATTTACAGATAAGTTTTAACTATAAAAATATTTTCGATTGTTTTCAGTCAATTGACACAGAGAGTATATCTCTTTCTTTTGATGGTCTTAATCGTCCGCTTGTGATTCGAGGTGTAAACGATAAAAGTTTTTTTTATTTAGTGATGCCAATGAATAAGTAGGGAATAAATAGTTGTAATAAAAGTAATGTTTAATCTTTCGATCTATCTCGAAAAGTTTGCAAGTCTTAAAAACCCTAGAGACATTGTAGATTCTATAAAGGCAATAATTAGTGATGAGATAAAAATCCCTCTTCCTGATAAATCACTCACCTTTAAGAAGGGAAGGATCTCTTTTACTGATAGTTCTTGTATTAAATTCTCAATTTTTACAAAAAAAGAGGTGATTATTAAACGAATACAAAAAGAACTACCAGAACTTGGTGTAATTGATATTTGCTAGTGATATACCGTGCTTGAAGCGGGAGGAACCACTATTGGAGGGGTTGATGTTTGTGTGTTTGAGGTGGCTGTTTGTTCGGTTGTTGTGGCGACAGAAACGTAGTATCCACTAGCAAGAAGCCAGTTTTGTACGCCTGTTTCCCAAAGAGAAAACTCCGGATCGTTCGCGGGGTTGGTCGGGTACGCTCCTTGTGGATCATCTTTGTTTACATAATAAAGAATGTCATGTACCTCGCCGAGTTGCCAAACGCCACGGAGAATGGGTTTTATACTTTGATCGGTGGGCTGGGGAGGTTTAAAACTCTCTACAGGTAGATCCTTTAATACAACCTCATTCATAAATTTTTGCCAAAGCGGTCCAACAATAGAAGCGGAAGCAATTTGCGCCATTTTGTGATTGTCATTATTTCCCATCCACGCACCAACTGCGATGTTTGGAGTGTAGCCAATGATCCACGCGTCACGAGAATCGTTGGTGGTTCCTGTTTTAATAGCAATCTTTCGTGGAATATAACTTAATTTAAATATGGTGTTTCGCGCATATTCGTCTGAAAGTACATTATTAAGCTGAAGCACAGGCTCTTCTGGATAAACCCGGCGAGGCAAGGCCTTGAATTCTTCAAGTTTGTTTCCAGCTTTGTCGGAAACACTAAGAATTCCAGTATAGGGATTGCGCTCTCCATTGTTTGCAAAAACTCCGTAAGCGCTTGTGATATCAAGCGGAGAAACTTCCGCACTTCCAAGTGTAAGAGAAAGTCCATATTGATTAGCATTACTTAATCCTTGAATACCAAATGCTTTTGCTGTATCCAGTGTTTGTTCAATTCCAGCAAGATAAAGTGTTTTAACTGCGGGAATGTTTCGAGACTGAGCAAGTGCTGCACGCATCGTCATAGGGCCTTTATAGCCTCCCTCATAGTTTGGTGGATGATAACAGTGAGAACCTGAAACAAGAACCGAGCCGTCGGCAGAACAATTGGTGTTGAATTCTGTTTTTACGTCAAACAAAATAGTGTCAGGCGTGTAACCTTTGTTAAAAGCTGTAACATAAGTAAAGGGTTTAAAGGCAGATCCAGGCTGTCGGTGAGAAGTGGTAACATTGAAATTACCTTGGATTGCAGTATCAAAATAATCCCGTGAACCAACCATGGTTAATATTTGGCCTGTTTTAGGATCCAAAGCCACGAGTGCTGCATTTTCAGCACCTAATTTTTTTTGGTTTGTAACCACATAGTCTTTAACAATCCCTTCTGCTTTTGATTGCATGCTGTAATCAAGAGTGGTGATCACTTTTAATCCACCCTCAAGAACTGCCTCTTCACCGTATTTCTTTTCTAGATAATCTTTGATGAACATCACAAAGTGAGGTGCTTTTAGGGAATTGGTTGCTTTTGGTTCGAATACTACCACGTCTTTTCGAGCTTCTTCGTACTGTAATTTAGTGATATATCCATTTTCTTCCATTTTTTGAAGGACGATATTTTTACGATTCTCAAGTTGTTCGCGGTGTTTACCGAAAGGGGAGTAGTATGTTGGTGCTTGAGCAACAGCTGCAATGTAAGCGGCTTGAGAGATACTTACTTCAGAGGAACTTTTCTTAAAGAAGGCTCTACTTGCTTCTTCGACTCCATATATATTTCCACCATAAGGAGTTTGATTTAGATAAAGGTTGAGAATGAAGTTTTTATCAGCACTCCGCTCTAGTTTAATAGCCAAAATCCACTCTTTTAGTTTTCTTGAAATAGTTTTATCGGTAGTAAGAAGGGAGTTCTTAATTACTTGTTGAGTAATGGTTGAGCCTCCTTGGCTAAATTTAAGGGTGAAAAGATCGGCAATAAACGCTCGTAGTATTGAGGTAAATTGAATCCCGTTATGTTTGTAAAAACCCTCATCCTCAATAGAGATGGTAGCGTTCTTAAGATAAGGTGAGATGGTTTCAAAAGGAACAACGGTTCGGCGTACCTGTTGGTTTACATCATACAGAAGAACTGCACCCGTGCGATCATAGATTTTTGTTGAAAGTCCGGCAAGACGTGAATCGAAAGAGTTTAAGTCGGGAGTTTTAAGCATTGCAGCCCAAAGCACCAAAATACTACCGCTAAAAATAACGAGAATAATAAGTCCTATGATTATATTCTTAACCAAACCTTTTTCCTTGTGGAGATAGCGATAAAACTTTAAAGGGAGCTTGCGTAAGTGTATAAGTTCTTTTTTAAAGGCTCTTAACATAGGTTTATCCTACCACGAAAACCGTGATTTAAAATGAGTATTGACTAAAACCCCCATCTTCATCTTCAACCGGGACGTCACTTTCAAAGTCATCCAAGTTTGTTTCATCTTCAACTAAAGCATCATCAAGAAGAATTGCTGTTTTTGCTTTTGCTGGATCAAAATCTTCCTCCAGCTCCGGATCTTTTTCATCTAATTCGTCAGTCATATTTCGCTATTTGTTATTTTATTTAAATAAATTTAATTATTTGTATCACACATTGTTTTTTGTGCAAGCAACTTATGATAAAGATTTCTGCAATGCAAAAATCACCCTATGTCAATTGACGCAGACGATAGATAAGACTATGCTTTAGGTAGGAGTTTTAGGTCAAATCGACAGTATAAATCTCTAAGCAATGCTTTTAATGTGAATAAAAAGTGAGATGCGGTCTTCAGGATAGTCACAGCAAACACACGAGGTGTAAACCAGAACGTCCTTCAAAAAACACCAATACGTTACCGAGGCAACATAATTGCTTAGAGATTTATCGTGTCGATATGGAATTGTAAGTAGCACAACTTAACTTGTTACTATCCTATCATAAAATAGTATGTCTGTCAACACCCCCTCTTTAAAAGAAGAAATTCACTTAGACTATACCTTACGTCCTGAAAAATGGGAAGAGTATATTGGGCAGAAAAATATCAAACAAAATCTCAGTATTTTACTCACTGCTGCCAAGGAACGCTCACATCCTCCTGAACATATTCTGTTTTATGGTCCACCGGGGCTCGGAAAAACTACTTTAGCACATCTTATTTCAAAAGAAACAGGCGCCGCAATCAAAATAACCTCTGGTCCTGCCATTGAAAGAGTGGGGGATTTGGCGTCACTTCTTACTAATTTATCTCCAGGAGATATTCTTTTCATAGACGAGATTCACCGTTTAAATAAATCCATCGAAGAAGTACTATATCCTGCAATGGAATCAGGTGTACTTGATATTATTATTGGTAAAGGCCCCTCTGCACGAAGTATTCAGCTTGAACTTCCTGCATTTACACTAATCGCTGCGACAACTCGTATATCACTCATCTCTTCACCGCTACGTTCTCGCTTTTCTGGTGGGGTATTTCGTCTTGAATTTTATTCAGTAGACGAGATTAAAGAAATTATCAAACGTTCAGCGCGTATTCTCGAGGTTGATATTGAAGATTCTGCAATTGAGGAAATTGCTAAACGAAGTCGTCGTACCCCGCGAACAGCAAACTATCTCTTAAAACGCTGTCGAGATTTTGCTCAAGTGAAGAAAATTACGTTAAGTAAAGAGATTGTTGATCAGTCTCTCAAGCTTCTTCAGATTGACGATAAAGGTCTTACTGAAGCAGATCGGGCTATTTTACTTACTATCATCGACAAATTCCGTGGCGGTCCGGTTGGAATCAATACCATTGCGGCGTCGCTTGGAGAAGAAGCAGCAACCATCGAAGAGTTTAATGAGCCTTATTTACTTCAGGTAGGTTTTCTTGAACGCACCCCACGTGGGCGTGAGGTGACAGAAGCAGGGTTTAAACACTTAAACAAAAAATATGTCAGGACACAGTAAATGGTCAAAAATAAAACGCCAAAAAGGAGTAACCGATGCTAAGAGGGGAAAAATCTTCACCAAACTTGCACGCATGATTTCTGTTGAAGCAAAAAAAGCCAACGTAAATGAATTAGGAAACAAAGACGCGCCAGGTCTTCAGTTTGCAATCAAACAAGCCCGCGAGGCGAACATGCCATCGGACAATATTGAACGTGCCATCAAAAAAGGTGATTCGAAAGACGAAAAAGATCTTGAAAGTATAATGTACGAAGCATACGGTCCGGGCGGAGTAGGGATAATTATCGAAACGATGACAGAGAATCGCAATAAAGCGGCACAAGAAATTAAACATATTTTAACCAAGCAAGGCCTGGCCTTGGCGGGTATCGGCAGCGTTATGTGGGCTTTTGAAAAAGTGGATGGCGAACTCAAACCCAAATCTACTCTCGAACTTTCTGACGCTGATTTGGAATTGCTTACCGCACTCGTGTATGAACTTGAAGAGAACGATGAAGTGCAAAATGTGTATACGAACGCTGAGTAAAATTTTCGTAGCTTAACTCAATCTGCTATTATTGCCACATGAAAATCATCGGAATTGATCCAGGATACGAGCGACTTGGTATTGCTGTGCTTGAAAAAAAACAAGGCGACAAGAAAGAGTGTGTGCTGTATTCGGAATGTTTTAAAACTTCAGCCAAACTTCTTTTTGCAGAACGTCTTTTGCTTTTAGGAAATGAAGTTGAGCGTGTTATTTTGGAATTCGCGCCGGAAGCACTTGCTATTGAAACACTTTTTTTTACCAATAATCAAAAAACTGTAATGAAAGTTTCCGAAGTGCGTGGTATGTTGATTTACGAAGCCATGAGAAAAAATCTCGCTATTTACGAATTCACTCCACTTCAAGTAAAAATAGCAGTTGCAGGTTGGGGAAGAGGAGATAAAAAACAAGTGGCTGACATGGTTCGAAAGCTGGTTGTCATTGAAAAAGAAATCAAACACGACGATGAGTACGACGCCATTGCTATCGCAATTACAGGGATGGTGTCAGGTGTCAAAGGGCATCTTTGACACTACACTAGCTCAACTACTCGCTCCAACTCTTCGATCGAGGTAATACCTTTCAGTACCTTTATCACACCGTCTTCAGCAAGAGTCATGATACCTTGAGGCTCGGCGGCTTTTTGAATATCACGTTCACTTGGGTTATCGCGCACGACATTTTCAATCGCTTCATCTTTAAAAATTGCTTCAAACACACCAACACGTCCGCGATAACCTGTGTGATGACAGTTTTCACAACCTATTGCTTTGTAGTGAGAAATAGTATCGAGACCAACTTCGAAAAGTCCTCGCGTTTTTAATCGATCAACAATTTTTGCAACTCGAGTGGCTTCTTCTCCTGTAAGTGGGATTTTTTGTGCACATTCTTTGCATAATCGACGGACAAGACGTTGTGCGATTGCAACATTAAGTGCTGAAGGAATAATTTTGCCGTTCATTCCAAGATCCACTAGTCGAGTGTAAGCCCCCGCCGCGTTGTTGGTGTGAAGAGTAGAAAATACCAAGTGACCCGTGAGGGCTGAGTTGATCGCAATCTCGGCGGTTTCTTTGTCGCGAATTTCTCCCACCATAATTACGTCAGGATCTTGTCGAAGAGCAGAGCGCAATCCTTGTGCGAAGGTGTAACCTTTTTTTACTTCAACTTGAGTTTGGGTAACGCCTTCAAGATGATATTCAATCGGATCTTCAATAGTAATAATTTTAATTTCGGTGGTCATCACTTTTTTCATAAATGAATACAGAGTTGTTGTTTTTCCAGAACCAGTAGGCCCTGTGGTGAGGATCATGCCGTTTGGTTTCTGAATTTCTTTCATGAGGCGCTGGTACAGGTTGCTCGGAATTCCCATTTCTTCAAGCGAAACATTGAGAGATTGCGGATTCAAAAGTCGCATAACGATTGATTCTCCGTACGCTCCAGGAATAGTAGAGGTACGAATTTCAATGTCATCTTTGGCAACATGAATACTAAAGCGGCCATCTTGGGCATTTTCTTTGATGTTTATTTTTAAGTTCGAAAGAAGTTTGAGACGCGATAAAAGAAGAGAATAGGTTGGATGATCAAAGTGAGCTACTTCAGTAAGAACTCCGTCGAGACGGTAGCGAACCCGCGCTGATGTTTCTTCAGGTTCGATGTGAACGTCAGAAGACTTGAGTGAAAGTGCGCCTGCGAGGATTACCACCAAAATGCGGGAGATACGATATGAAGTTTGAAGAACGATGGCATCATTAAGGCGGGTACGAATATCATCCATTTTGTGGTTGTCTTTTAAAAACTCTTCAACTTCTTCGGAAGAAATATCGAGTGCCCCTTTTTTGCTTTTGTTTGCGTTCGTGATATCAGAATAACGTGACCATGCTTTTTCAAGACTTGCATGAGAAATTAAATAAAGTGTCGGAACGTAGCCTTTCTCCGTGAGCTTGGTGAGGAAGTCTTTAGTAGTTTGTTCGCGGGGAAATACAGTTCCCACGCTAATTTTCTTGCCAACGAGCGCAAAACCTGCAACTCCGTAGGTTTTTGCTTCTTCTTCGGGAATTGTTCCGAGTGCATCGGTGCTAATAGGTACTCGAGAAAGGTTGATATAGCCTATACCATATTTTCGAGAAAGGATTTCAGCGAGTTCTTCTTCTTCGCTATTTCGAAGCTCGCGTAAACGCCTATTTTGTTCGTCCTCGTTGAAATGAACCATGTACTTATTGTACTGCAAGTAGGACATAGTTTCTCCTTGACTTTTGTGTTAAAAGGTGCTATTATGGTGGCATATCCCGATTGAGCCTCCAAGGTTGGAGGAACTTCTCAAAAAGGAAACAATTCACATACAGAAAGTCAGAAACCAAGAAAGATACTCAGTTATGAAAATCCAGTCCTTTGTCAGTTTGTTTGTTTTAGTCTCACTTACAACCGCAGCGATGGCCGATCAGTTCGGCTTCCCCTGCGTCAAGAATCAACCCGATTGTCGCACTCTCGGCCAAGCGCGTCGTAAAATCGAAACGCTTGGTTACCAGAAGGTGTACATTGGGGAAAACGATTCTCGTTGCAATCAACGTTACGTGATGGAAGAGTACGGTAATACCGGCCGGTGCGTAAACACAAGTTTTACGATTACTGCGGGATATTATTATTGCGATAGCGCAGGAACTCCTTGCTATCGCTACACATGCGGAAATCGCATGATGCGTGCTGATGATGGTCAACAAGTTGCAGTACAGGCAACCGTGGCTCAGACCACTACTCAATCGTCGGTCGATTGGGGTGGATGGGTTGATCGGGGCTTGAACTTGTTTGGAACTCTTGCGAGCTTTCGCCAGAATTCCTACGGAGGATATGGTGGTGGCTATCAACAGCCCTACTACCCACAACCACGTGAACGGATCATCGAGATTGAACGGCCCGCGCAAGCGCAGCCGATCAACATCACCGTCGGAGGGTCATCCTCCTACGCGAGTACTGGTCCGGTTAATCTACGTGTGCAAACACCCACAGCGCCAGCCGCTCCGGTTGTTTGTCCGCCGAAAGTTAAGCCACCAGTGGTATGCAAACCACCAGTGGTCGTACCACCGGCATATTGCCCACCAGTTATCGTTGCCGACATTTCGCATCTTCCAGGACAGCCTGTCTTCGATGCGAATGGCAACATTGTTGTCGCTGGAAATTCCAGCATTCAGCAGGCAGCGAAAGCACCTGCTCAGAACACCGCGTTACTTGCTTCAACCAATCCTGCATCAAGCGGAATTGGTCATGCGACGGTTACTCCTGTTGTGGATGATGTGGTTCGTACTCAAGCGAAAGCGCTTGTAAAGACGAACCCCGCAATGGTTCCACCAATGGTTGCAAAACCTACGTCGACCCCAATTGTTGTTGCTTCGGTTAAACCGGTTGCACCAACAGTTGCACCTCGTGAGGTTGTCAGTCCAGTTCAGAAAGTTGCTACGGCGAAAGTTTCGCCCGAAGCTCCCGCACCTGCTGCTCCTCGGGCTCAACCCCAAGTAGCGCAGCGTCCAGTTGCTTCGCCCGCACCACAACGTGTTGCACCAGCACCTCGTCCTGTTCAGATACCAGTGGTTCGTCCAATGGCACAACCCGCTCCACAGCGGATTGCTCCACCAGCGCCACGTCAGCAGCCAGTTGCACAACGGTTCGTTGCGCCACCCGCACCTCGTCCTGTTCAGATGCCAGCCCCACGGCCTGCGCCTGTTCAGTTCCGTGCTCCTGCTCAAATGGCACCTCGCGCCCCGCAAGGACGCGCGAAGGTGAGTCACTAAAACAATCAAACTAAGCTGTCTCAGCAGGCTTTCGTATTCGTACGGAAGCCTGCTTTTTTTATTTTTGCACCACAAAAAGTGCCTCAACGAACCCTTTCAAAGGTGATTATTCATATGTTTAGTTGAGTAATTAAAAATAAAGAAAGTCTAAACCGGAGCAAGGATTTTATTTTTTCAGAGTGAAGCGACTGAAAAAGATAAAATTATTCGCAGGATGAGCAATGGTGTTATACTCACCTCATGCTCCAGACCTCCCACTCGCCGGAAGAAACCAAGCAACTGTCAAAGGGCATCTTTGACATGTTGGTGGAGAAAAATATTCACACTGTGCGTCTTGAAGGTAACCTTGGCGCAGGCAAAACTACCTTTTCAAAATACATCGGAGAACTTCTGGGTGTGAAAGAAACAGTTAACAGTCCCACATTTGTTATCCAGAAAAGTTACCAGACCACTCATCCCTTTTTTAAACAATTTATTCATATCGATTTATATCGCATTGAAAATCCGAAAGAACTCGAGCCGATTCATTTTAAAGAAATATTGGCGACGCCCGACAGTCTTATTTTTATCGAATGGCCAGAAAAGGCGGGAGAATACCTCGGAAGCAATCTTCCAGAAATCAAATTCGAACATGTTAACGAGAACACAAGGACTATCGAAACAGTGAATTTTTGATAGTATTTAAGGAAGTATCGTTTGATAAACTAAAGTTTTTAACAGTCTAAACCGGAGCAATGATTTTATTTTTTCAGAGTGAAACGATTGAAAAAGATAAAATTATTCGCAGGTTGAGCATTAGCGAAAAAGATAATTACCATGACTACAAAAAAACCACTCTCACTAGTATTACTGGACAGCCATGCGCTCATTCATCGTGCCTATCACGCGCTGCCCGACTTCGCCACTTCATCAGGTGAACCAACCGGGGCGCTTTATGGACTGTCGATAATGATTTTGAAAATCCTTACTGAGTTTTCACCGGATTACATTGTTGCCTGCTACGACCTCAAAGGAAAAACACATCGGCATGAAGTGTACGAGGAATACAAAGGCACACGCAAAAAAATTGATGATAATTTAATTACTCAGCTCAATTCATCACGGGATATTTTTAAAGCATTCAACATACCAATGTACGATTGTCCTGGTTTTGAAGCCGATGACATGCTTGGCACTATTGTTGAACAAGTGCGTCATTCCGGAAGCAACTCGGCCCCCTTCGAAGATTTGAATATTATTATTGCATCAGGAGACATGGACACATTGCAACTTATCGATGGAAAAAAAGTTCAAGTGTACACCCTTAAGAAGGGAATTAAAGACACAATTATATATGATGAAAAAGGTGTCGAAACTCGCTTTGGTTTTTTACCCGCACTTATTCCAGATTACAAAGGATTGCGAGGTGACCCATCAGATAATATTCCAGGTATTGCGGGAATCGGTGAAAAAACAGCCACCACACTTATCACTACATTTGGGACGATTGAAGAAATGTATAAAGAACTCAAGAAGAGTGATAATAAATTTAAAGAAGCTGGCATCAGCGAGCGCATCATTGGTTTAATAAAAGACAACGAAGAAGAAGCCCTTTTTAGTAAGATGCTCGCAACTATTCGTCGTGATGCGCCGATCACCTTCACACTTCCTGAAAAAATGATTCGTGAATCGATCAATGTTGAAGAAGCTGAAACTCTTTTCAAAAAGTTGGAGTTTCGAACCCTCGGCATTAAATTACGCGAAGTGCTTACTCCCGCCGATGAGGTCTCACCTCATCCCTCATCTGAAAAAGAAGAACCGCTTTCAAAAGAGCTTGAGGTTGCGGTCTATGTACTCGATTCAAATATTTCATACCCAACACTCGATGATTTACTTGTGGTTACAAAGACTGACATGCTTGAAGAAGGAATGAAAAAAGCTGAAGAACTTATTGTTAAAAATAATCTTGAATATGTATACCGCGAAATCGAACTTCCACTTATTCCTGTTGTTAAAGAAATGGAAAAGCGAGGGATCAAAGTCGATGTGACATATTTGAAAACGCTTTCAGAAAAATATCACAAAACACTTGATTGCTTGGAAAAAGAAATACACAATGCGGCTGGCGAAGAATTTAATATTAGTTCCCCAAAACAGCTTGGTGAAATTCTATTCGATAAAATGAATCTCACAGTAAAGGGTCTGAAAAAAACCGCAGGCGGTGCGCGCTCGACCAAGGAATCAGAGCTTTTGAAATTGCGTGAGCTTCATCCGATCATCGATCTCATTATGGAATATCGCGAGCTTCAGAAACTTCTCGGCACATACATCGATACTATTCCACAGTTGGTTGCCGAGGACGGGCGACTTCATGCTCACTTTTTGCAGATTGGAACAACAACTGGTCGCATGGGTTGCGAGAATCCAAACCTTCAAAATATTCCTACCAAAACCGAACTCGGCCGAGCTATCCGAAATGCATTTGTTGCAGAAAAGGGCTACAAACTTGTGTCGGTTGATTATTCTCAAATCGATCTTCGTATCGCGGCGCTTTTATCTCAGGATGAAAAATTCATTTCCATTTTCAAAGAAGGGCAGGATGTTCATGCCGCCGTCGCTTCTGAAGTTTTTGGAGTTTCACCTGAGCAGGTCAGCAAAGAAATGCGCAGTAAAGCGAAAACAATTAACTTTGGTATTTTGTACGGGATGGGTGTTAATGCGCTCAAGGCAAATATTGGTGGAACAACCACCGAGGCAAAAGAATTTTATCAAAACTATTTTAATACCTTCACCACGCTGACGTCGTATTTGGAGAAAGTGAAAGAAGAGGTACGACAACAAGGCTTTACTACCACTCTTTTCGGACGGCGACGTTATTTCCCGGATATCAAATCTCATCTTCCATTCTTGCGTGCCAGTGCCGAACGAATGGCCATCAATGCACCTATTCAGGGAACTCAAGCTGATATTATTAAACTTTCAATGTCACGCATTGATGAGTATTTGAAGAAAAATAAAAAAAGTGAAGTAGCTCATCTTTTGCTTCAGGTTCATGATGAGTTGATATATGAAATTAAAGAAGAATACGTCGATGAAATTGCAACTGAAATTAAAAAGATCATGGAATCAGTATTCACAAAAGAACAGGCTAAAGGTGTTCCCATCCTCGCTCATTCACATGTCGGTAATAATTGGGCGGAACTGTAAAGTAATATGATTTATTTTCTCTACGGCAATGAACACGAAAAAGCACGCCTTAAAGCGCGCGAACTCACCGAAACGCTTCAGAAGAAAAAACCTGATGCCGTCTTTTTTCGTATCAACGCATTAAATTTCAAAGATAACTCATTGGACGGTCTTGTGTCGGGGCAAGGGCTTTTTGAGTCAAAATATATTGTCTTTTTTGACAACCTCTTTGAGTCAAAAGAAGTTAAGGAAATGGTTGTGGGTTATATAAAAGAAATTACAGCAAGCGACAATGTCTTTATTTTCCTTGAAAAAGAAGTCGATAAGAAAACACTGACAATCTTCGAAAAATATTCTACGAAAATCCAAGCATTTGAGAGCGAGAAAGAAAAAAAGAAAAGCGATTACAATCCTTTTGCACTTTCTGATGCATTTAATTCTAAAGATAAGAAAAAGACTTGGGCACTTTTACTTGAAGCAAAAAGGCGTGGTGGTGCACCCGAAGAGGTTCATGGTTTGTTGTGGTGGCAAGTTAAAACTTTGGCAACAGTTTCTAAAACCAAGGATGACGCTGAAGCCCTCTTGCTCAGCGGGCAAGCAGGTATTTCACCTTTTGTATTTACTAAAAGCAAACAAGCTCTCCGCTTTTACACGGAATCCGAAATCAACACCATGCTTTTTAATCTCGTCACCATGTACCATGAAGCTCATCGCGGAACAGTTGACCTTTGGAATGAGATGGAGAAGTGGATACTTAGACTGTAACGTGTCCTCTCGGTAGGAATCGAACCTACGACCATCTCCTTAAAAGGGAGCCGCTCTACCGACTGAGCTACGAGAGGATATACTTCATGCGAAGTAGTTACGATAGTACCATAACGTTTTAATATTTCAATCAAAGCGTAACTGTGTCAGAGAGTTGTAAAAAGAAAATAAAAAACCGCCGGAGGTTTGTGGCTCCGGCGGTAACTGGTCTTTATAGAATTTAATGATCCATGTGTCGAAGAACCTTCATGTACAAATCCTCGACGATTTTTTCTTGAGCACGGCCAATTTTGGCGTAGTGATCGAGACCAGGAGCAGAGTTGATCTCCAGTACATAGAAGACTTTCGGGTTTTTACTAATGTCGCCTTCGATCATTAGGTCAACTCCGCAGAGTCGGAGTCCCATGTCGCGGGTCAAATTTATCGCTACCTTTTTGAACTCGGGATGGACAATGTGGCTTACATCAATCGAGTCGCCGCCTGTTGATAGGTTAGCGTTGTCGAGAAGAAACACGTGTTCACCTTTCTTAATGATTGATCGAAAGGTAAGTTTTTGATGCTTCAACTTGAGTGCGATTCGCGGATCTTTTATTTTGATGCGCGTGTCACGACTCGATGCAACAAATTGCTTTTGCTTTTGGCGAAGCAGTTTTATAATACTCGACTTTCCATCACCAATAACATTGAGAGGAATCCGTTCGTAGGCAGAGATAATTTCGTTATCAAGGACAACGAGGCGATAATCCTTACCTTCGACAGGCTTTTGTACCAATACAATGCGATCTGTGCGAAATATTCCCTTTACCGCACGATAAAACTCGCGTTTGTTTCTCACTATCGACACACCGACGCCTTGGCTGCCACTGTTTGGCTTGACCACAACAGGAAAGCCGAGCCTTCGTGCATGGTGGTAGGCAGCATCAATGTTTCGTCGAGAAGCGCCAATGGCTTTTGCCCAGTGTTCTGAGTAAAATGCATGTGAACCTGGAACAATTGGATAACCCATTCCCGCCATAAAAAAGTTCGAGTAGTCTTTATCACGCGCGATTTCTGACCCACCCATCGGGTTGAGATCGAGGGTGTTATAGCGAAAATACGATCGCCGTCCACTTTTAAAGGTGATCTGTCCAACGATTTTCCACTCGGGCTCGATTATGACTTTAGCTCCGATTCGAGGTGCAATCTTTTGAAGAATACACGCCAACATTAAGGATTCTTTCTTTCTTTTCATAATTTGAGGTGAGGTTTTACAAGAAGCTGATAACCAAGGTATTTTGGAGGTTATTCTGCTTAGTAAGGTAGAATACTTATAGCATTCTGTCAAAGCTTAATCAATAATTTTTATAACACGCAGATTATAACGGCAGGTCGATAGCGTAAGGGCCGGCGCCGAGGGTGATGAGGGATAGGGCAATAACAAGAAGGAGAACGAGTTCTGCCATGCCGATTTCTTCGCTTAGTCGCGCCTTTTTGTCGAAGATAGAAACGAAAATAAGAAGTGCGACGATAAGTGCACCGATCTGAACATAGAAACCAATAATCAAACTGAAACCAGCGACAATGAAGAGAAAACGATAGGCGATTTCACCGAAGCTAAGCGCGCTACTTGCAACACTTGTTGTAACGGTGGTTTCGGTTTGATTATTGATATCTTTAATGACTTTAGTCTCTTCGATAACTGCGTTTTTTGCTCGGCTTGAAAAACCGAGTGCAAGGATAAAAAAGCCAAGCGCCAGACGAAGAAGCAGGGGCGCAAAGATGGCGAAATCGAGTAAAAAGGGGAATGGGGTGACAACGTGGAACATAATGCTATTATAACGGAAATGGCAAAATTAGCAAAAACAAAAAGTTCGGATCGCGAGATAGTGCTTGTGCTTGCAGATATTCGAAGTGTGCAAAATACCGCTTCGCTTTTTCGTACTGCAGATTGTGCGGGGGTGTCAAAAATATATTTGGTAGGAACAACACCGACACCCGTCGATCGATTTGAACGGGTGAGAAGTGATTTTGCAAAAATTTCGCTTGGTGCTGAAAAAAGCGTCCTTTATGAATATGTAAAAGAAGTTGAGGTGTTGGTAAAAAAATTAAAAAAAGAAGGATTTGAAATCGTGGCGCTTGAACAAAGTGAAAAGTCGATTGATTACAAAATGTATCAAGCAAAAGGGAAGGTTGCGCTTATTCTCGGTGCGGAAGTCTTTGGTGTTTCAAAAGAAGTGCTGAAACTCTGTGATACCATTCTTGAAATCCCGATGCAAGGTTTGAAGGAGTCACTCAATGTGTCGGTTGCAGGAGCTGTGGCGCTTTTTCAGATATCGAGGTTCGACCTCAAAATTCCCCGAAGTCGAACCTCATGAGTTGTCTCCTTGACGATTAAATAGTAGTCTTTACGGAGAACTTATGCCTAAAAAATGCATCATAGGTACGCCAAACCTATACAAAAAAGGCGGGCCAGTAATTAAATCGCGTGTACAAAAACGTGATGGTGAACAGCCAGAAGAAACGTTTATTGGAGAAGGTTTGCATCAGAGAACTTATCAACAGTCACTGAGAGACAGAGTAAATCCAAACCCAAATCCAGCACGTGAAAGAAAACTTCCGAGCGGTCCAGCTCAGAGGGTAAAAATAAAAAAACACGTTGCGAGGATATCAAAGAGAATCCTTTTTCTTATGCGCAATCGCCTACCGTAAAACAACAAAACCGTGCCTTGCTCACTCGAGCAAGGCACAACCTTTTATATAAACAATTTCTGATGCACGTCGCAGAAATGCCCACTTCGTCCCCCGATTACTTTGCGAATGATAGTTCCATCACAACCCCGTTTCTTGCAGGGAAGTTTGGTACGCCTGTAGGCTTGGTGGTGTTCTTTGAATTCGCCACGTTCGCCGTGAATGTTGCGGTAGTCGGACATCGAGTCTCCGCCAAAATCAATTCCTTTTTTTAGCGTTTCTTTCATAGCTTTAAACATCGCATTAATTTCTTTTATAGGTATGACGTTGAAGTGTGATTCGGGGTGAACACCTGCGCGCCACAATATTTCGTCAGAATAAATATTACCAATTCCCGAGATGAGTGATTGATCCATCAACACATTTTTAATAGGTGCTTTGCTGCGACGAGTAAGTTGTTTTTTAAAAAGCGTGATATCGAAACTTTTTTCAAGCGGTTCGGGACCGAGATCTTTGGTGTGAAGGGAAGTATCGAGATCTTCTGTTTTGATGAGGGTTACTTTCGCAAAACGCCGCATGTCGGAGAGCGCAAGGTGGGTGCCGTCTTTGAATGTGAGAACCAAACGCAAAAAGCGATTGAACGGATCTTTAAGCGGGCCGTCAACAGTCGCTTGCCATTCATTTTTCTTTTTATCATAAGCATATATTCCGTACAAAATATGACCTGTCATTTTCATATGCACGAGAACGGTAAAACCGTTTGAAAGAGTGATGAGAACATTTTTCGCTCGGCGCTCTGCTCCTTTGATCGTGGCACCGATAATCTGCTTTTTAAATTGTCTGAAATACGCAGGATCTTTGATATTGTCTTTTCCGGTGTGATAGTCGCTTTTATAATTCGTCCAGCAATCAACAACTTCTTTTCCAACAAGATGGGTGCGGATTCCTCGGACTGTTGTTTCTACTTCTGGTAGTTCAGGCATTTTATTAAAAAATTAGCGATCTTTTTCGTTGCTGCGTTCGTTTGTTCCTGCACTGTACTACGAGTACAGTTTAGTCACAACCCTCACTTGCGCCTCAAATATCATCTAATTTTTTAACAAAATATAATGGAGTCAATTTCCAATTTCCCGCAGCGCCAGACGGATCATTTCTTCGGCTGTAATATCTTTTGGCATTTTCTTGACTGAGTCCCGCGCAGATTTTTCGTCGAAGCCAAGCGACTTGAGTGCTTCGATGGCAAGCGCTTCCCTCGATACATTTTTTTGGTCACCCTTGGTGTATTCCATATCTTTAAATTTACCTTTGAGTTCGAGTACTATTTTCTCGGCGTTTTTCTTTCCAACTCCCGAAACTTTGGTGAGGTAGGAAGTGTCTTCATTAAAAATCGCTTCGCGAATTGTTTCTTCGCTCGCTACACTCAAAATCCCAAGCGCTGATTTAGGGCCAATACCCGATACCGTGATAAGCATCTCAAACATCGAAAGGGAAGCTTGGTTTTTGAAGCCGTATAAATCGAGAGCATTTTCGCGCACAGCCAAGTAAGTGAAAAGACAGATTTCCTTTTGGAGGTTGCCTGCTAGATACTCAATTACCTCGCCGCCAGCGTGAACTTTGTAGCCGACGCCGTTTACCTCAATAACTGCGGATTTTAGGTCCAGGTCTACCAAAATGCCTTTTAGTCGTGAAATCATGCGTTCAGTATAGCGCAAATGTTGACGGAGTGTCAGCACAGTTGTATTTTTCCGCTAGGTGTGATATTTTTTCTCATATGCCTATAACATCATCAGCTAAAAAAGCTCTACGTTCCTCAAAGCGAAAGAAGGAAGTTAACCTTCGTCGCAAGGAAACTATGCTTAAATCAGTTAAATCACTCAAGAAACTTGTAACTGCCAAGTCAAAAGAAGAAGCAAACAAGGCTCTGTCTGATGCGTACCAAGCACTCGACAAAGCAGTAAAGGGTGGAATCATCAAGAAAAACACCGCTTCTCGCAAAAAATCTCGGTTGGCCAAAATGGTTAAGAAGGTTTAGTGGTCTTTGGGTAATTTCAGTATGGCAGATTGAGGCACCTCGGTCTTACTTCAAGACTAATTAAAATAATATTGAAGGTAAAATCTTACTTATCTAGTGGATGGGCACAGGATGTGGTAGTTACTTTATTCGTGGTGCTTATCATAGAACCCTTGGAATCTACACAAAAGTATTCCGTATAAAATGTTAAGGGCGCGGAAACTGAATAGGCAGAATCGCTATCGAAACATTTTAGCCCTCTTCCTTGAATCTTTGTTATTTCATTATTAGCATCAATAACTTTTTGAGAGGAACAGAATCCTTTGAAGGATTTTGTCTTTGAATCATCAAAAAATAATTCAGCTTCAGCCCTCAATAGAACTAGAGGGGTTCTTATTTTGCTATCAAAAGCAGCATCAATTTTTTCTTCTTGAGAAAGAGAATTAAACATCTCGGCGTTATACGGTGCATTTCGTGATTTTGTCCTTTCAGAAAAATCTTCTGTGAGATTTTCTTTATCAGTTGGAGGAGATATTTTTTGACTACCATTTACTGAAGATACATTGTCTTTGCTTTGTGTGTAAAAATAAGTACCACCAAGAACTAGAACAATAACTATTATTATTAGCGGAATAATAAAACCTTTTTGTTGAGTTTTCATATGACCCAAATAATAGCATAACTTGAGAAGTTTTGGTAATTATTTATTACCTTCCAACCCTCTCGGTAGGTCTCACTAGCCTGTGCTCTCGATAGGAATCGAACCTATATTTTAACTTCCGCAAAGTTATGTCCTATCCATTGAACGACGAGAGCAATTTAGAAGTGTCAAAGATGCCCTTTGGTACTTCTGTACACTACACGAAATAGGGAGTAATGAAAAGACATGGATCCCCGACTAAAATCCTAAATACTCTAACAGTTTCTCTTCGGTGGATTCACGATGTTCTTCTTCTTTGAGGAAGATGGAAAGATACTCGCGCACTTCTTCGATACTGACTTCGGCCATCGGAAGGACAATAAAAGGCATGAAAGTCTTTTTTGATTTAAGAAGGACTTTCGCAGAAACAATATCGTGAATATCATGCTCGTGCGCTTCGACGGCGAAAGACTCAAGGCTGGCGTAAGGATAAAAGGTATGTTCGATACGCGCACCTTTTTCGTTGAGTTCAAAATCCACCAAGCGAGGAATTCGGTGAGCGTGAATTCCAAGAGAGATCGCTGCGACTACAATAAGAATAGCGAGAATTCCGTTTCCATAAATAAGTGCTGCACCCGCAAGTGATACGGAAATAATACCTAGTGCCCAATACCAATCAGAGGTTTTTGGTGTGTGATGGTACTCGTACGCATGCCATGAGATCGAAGAAGACATGAGAAAAGTATATCACGCTTGTGATGTTTTCCAATTCATAATAACAAGTGCGAATGACATTGCAGCGATTGAGATGTCGCGAAAGACCACTTCCATTTGAGGAATGTTAAATACTACAACACTAAGAAGTAGTAATGTTGCAATACTACTTGAGGCAATAATATATTTTCCGGAGATGAGCCACACACCGAGAATAATTTCGACTACTTCCCATATTTTAATAATAGTTTCGATAGATCCAAATGATTGGACAAAAGAAGGGAAGTACCCAATCCAGTCATTTGGATTCATGAAGCCCGAATAAGCTGCATAAAGAAAAGAGAAGGCAACTCCAAAGCGAAGAACAAGTGACGTAAGATGTTCGCGAGAAGAAATATCCATAAGAAGGTTATTTAACAATTATTTTTCCGTAATCAGAAGCGCGGACGTGGTTATGATAACCCCATGTTCCTTCTTTGTTAAACGTAAATGAGAACGATGTTCCTTTTTTTGTCGATTCACATTGATCGAATGCTGAGGCTGATGTGTCGGGGCAGTGCTGTGCAACGGTGGTGCCAGAGTACGCGGTGTGTGTCGGATGCGTTGCTGAGCCGATCCACATTCCATGACTTGAATTATTTACCCAACGCACGGTGTCTCCGCTGTTAATGGTCATAGATGTTGTAGTAAAACCTGCGTCAGTGTAATCAATAATCACTGTCTTAAACGCAGCACTTCCGACGGTACTTGTTCCAGAAGTTTTGACTGGTGAACTTACTGGTGTGCTTGTAGAAACTTCAACAGTGGTCGATGCTGTTTCGTGTGTTGGTGCTGCGGTCGAGTTGGGCCACGAAATGACCACAATAGCTATGATAATAACCACAATAACAGCTACGATTATTCCAATGTAACCGCCTTGCCCCGTTTTTTCTTTAGTAGTCATAAAAAATATAAATTAATGAATGTTGGCGTGTCTTCTACATAATACACCTAGCGACTGTTATTTTGAAACCATGGGAAAAACATGCTCGTTTTTCTCTTGTACTCTGCGAAATCGGGGTTCTCCGCCATCTTTTTTTCGAGCAGTGGTATACCTGATACTTTCAAGATTAAAACAGTAATAGTAATCGGTCCGATAATACTAAAAAAATGAGAAGGCACAGAAATTGCAATTAACCAGATACCCCACCACATCGTCACTTCGCCAAAATAATTTGGATGTCTTGTGTACTGCCACAACCCGCTTTGCAGAAGCTTGCCTTTGTTGTTTGGATTTTTGATAAACCGTGCAAGCTCGGCGTCGCCAACTGATTCAAAAACAAATCCGAGAATCCAGACCGCAAGACCAACAAAATCTAACACTTTCAAGGCCGGGCCTCCACTTTTATTGATAAATAAAACAGGCAACACGATGAAAAATAAAAGCACTCCCTGCAAAAGATACACCTGTGCAAACGAACGTATATAAAACCATTTACCCCATTCTTGTCGCCACTTGGCGTAACGATAATCTTCTGACTTATCCTTGTTTCTTTTGTGTATGTGCCACGCAAGACGAATACCCCAGATGCTCACTAAAAGTCCCACCAAAAGTCCACGAATATTTTGTGCGTGCCCTATGAAAAAAGATACCCACGTTAAAAGCATAAAGCCAAGACCCCATGCAGTATCTGCTACATCATTTCTTTTCTTCACCAAAGACAGCACAAACCATGCGCTCATGTAGAAAAAAAGTAGTACAGCAAGAATCAAAAAATAGTTTATCATTATATTTTACCTGCAATGAAATAGGTGACAACCGAAACGAGAGCCCCGAGCGTCGTGCCCCACACGAGGTCCACAACTGTAACTAACAGTGGCCACTCTTTAAGTGTGGCGAGGTTGGTAAGATCGTAGGTAGCATAGGTAATGAGTCCGAAGAGTGCACCAAAAAGTAGTGCGTGTGTCCACGAGTGTTTTTCCACAGCAGGCGCTATAACAAACAATACTAATCCAACGATAAACAAAAGATAAAAAAGAATAGCTGCAGTCCAATTTATGTTTGGCGTCATCAAATAACCAATTTGATTTTTGTAAAAATTTTTAGCTATAAGCCCAAGCCACACCATGTCGATGGCAAAGAAAACGGGCAAGGCGATTGCGTAAAGTTTTATAAACATAGAATGTAGTTAATTAAATAAAAGCTACTTACTAATATCCACTAGAATTTCATTACGATTCAGAAAGGGCGGGGTCCAAGGTGGATTGTACGAAGCGCCGCGAGGTGCGCTTGCTACTATTATAGTATCTCGCTTTAGGTATTCAAGCAGTTTTGCTTTCATCTTCGCCACTTTCTCTGAATTGTTATATCCGGAATATCGGAGGACCGCGCTTCTGTGCGCAGGCACTTCAATGATTTCAATTTGTTTATCATTTGGAATAGGGAGGGTCGAAAGCGTGTACTCCTCTGGCATGACGAATGACACTACTCGAGTAGTGTCAGTAAGTATTGTTTCAGAAACTGGTGCAGTCATGGGCACTTTCTCCGATGTTTGTTCTTTCACCGGTGCGGTCATTGCGATAGATTGCTTTTTTGTATTACCACCAAAAATATATCCCGCCAAAATGCGAAACCCTGATGTCATAGCCTCGCGATATTCTCCACTCACTTGTACTCGCGCCTCGATATAGGGAGCATACTCGCGGATTTCGTATCCATCTTTTTTCTCGATAACGCTAAACTTCGGCTCTTTCACCCGAGACGAAAAATATCCGTAGGCTATCCAGATACTCATCAAGACAACGAGTGTGATTAAAAATGTTTTCATATTTATTTACATTATGACTCTTTGCAAAATCATTGCAAATGAAAACACAGTCTACCTTTTGGTGGTGATTTTAATATTGGCGGGGCATGTGGGTTAAATACCAGATCGGCGATGCACCGTAAGGGTATTTAGCAGATTTTCGGGAGTCAAGGTGAGGTACGTGGGTCAGGCTACCTAAATTGTCATACTGTACTTATTTTCACCATTGCTGCCCTTAACAAAAAAAAGTACTAGAATGAAAATTAAGTTAACGAAAGGTATGAAAACAAGCAAATCATACCAACCGCTCTTATTAAAATCATGGAGTCTTCGTGTCATTAATCCAAATTCAATTATCGTACAAAGTAAAGCGATAAAAGCAACTGCCGTGTATACGAGCGTAAAACCAAGCGTACCAATGGTATTAAAGAGGGCTGGTCTACTAAGATCAAATAAGGTCTGTAGAATAAAGAAAAAGGCAACCACTCCTATAAATGATAGTGCGAATTGTTTTCGCCCGATTCTTCCTTCGAATTTAAAAAGATTTTTCATAATTTTTATTTTATTAGTATTGAATAAATTATACCATCTATTTGGGTCGCCCCACAATCCCAACCACTCGGGTCGTGCCGATACTTTATTTTCTTGGCGGGCCATGTGGGTTAAGTATCAGAGCCATGAGACATGTGTAAGGGTATTTTAGCAGAATTTTGGAAAATAAATTGAGGTATGTGGGTCGAGGTCGATCTTCTACAAATCTAGCCAATTCGTGTCGCTTGATGGAAAAACATTTGCCACTCACCATCAGTTTTTCTCCAGTGAGAACTTCGGAGGGAAATGACTTTATCTTTACCATCAGTCGTTCTTTCTGTTTTAAATGTAGCAACTGCAATATTTTCGGCAGGTGTATCAACAGCAAAGTTGCTCACCACGTATTCAACCCTTTCAAGGGTATTTGGGAGTCTTTTAAGAATATCTGTCTTTGTATACTTATTACCTGACGTTCCAAATTCAACAAAATCACTGGCTAGTAATTTATCAAGCGCCTCTTTTGAAGACCGTATTTCTGGTTTCAGAAGCGATAGTTCTAATTCTTTAATTGTATTGGTTATGTCGTTCATGTTGCTTTTGAGGCCTGTGGGTCATGTATCTACTAAGTTCTTAATGCGGAGAAGGTGAGATTCGAACTCACGATCCGGTTTCCCGGATGCCGCATTTCAAGTGCGGTGCCTTAAACCTCTCGAGCCACTTCTCCTTTTTTTAACCAACTTTTTTCTAAAAAATGTTCCTCATAATGACAATTAGGGCAGATAAGCTCCAAGTTAGCCAAATCATTATTATTTCTGTCCCTGTCTTTATGGTGAATTTGTAGTATTTCTAACTTTGAATACTCACATCTTCCGCATACTTCTCCGCGGTCTTTAAGCAAACGGAGCTTGAGGGCCTTTTGAGACTTGACCTTATCCTTCGGACTATCTATCTTGTACTTGATACCCGCTCGGTGAATGTTCGCACAACTACGACTACAGGTCTTTTTGTTGAAACTCGACAAAATCATTGTACCACAAGTAGCACAGGGGATTTCTTTCCTGTTTGAAATGGCATAGCACCCTATGGAGCAAAATACCCTACCTTTCTGTATTTCGCAAGGTCTACGGTAAATTGATTTGGCGCATTGAGCACATTGTGTATTTGGTGTGCGATGATAATTTTCAACCATCTCACTATTGTACCAAGTTCTTTTTTATGAAACTATTGACGCATGCGTCACTTAGGTATTGATTATGGAAAGAAACACATCGGCATTTCACTTTCTGATATGAATGGAGAGATGGCCTTTCCGCATGACAGTATTAATAACAGTAAAACGCTCGTAAATGACATTGAAAAGATCTGTATCGAAAAAGAGGTTAAGATTATTGTGGTGGGTGAGTCCAAGAATTTTCAAGGAGAGGAGAATGAAATAATGGTTGCCGCGCGGGAGTTTGTGGAGGATATCACTTTACGTGTCGGATTGCCGATTCATTTCGAACCTGAGTTTATGACCTCCGTAGAGGCCCGCCACATTCAGGGTGGGGGAGAGAAAACCCACTCTTCGGCTGCCACTCTCATTCTTCAGAGCTATTTAGATAAAAAGAAAAATGGAACTTACCAATAAATTTAGATAAACATACACACATATGGAAAAAATATCATTTGATGATTTTAAAAAGATAGAAGTGAAGATCGGTGAAGTGATCGCTTGTGAAAAACTCGAAGGAACTGACAAGTTGCTTAAGTTAACCGTGGATTTTGGAGAAGAAGTACCACGAACCATTGTTTCAGGTGTAGCACTTCACGTAACTTCGCCGCAAGACTTAGTCGGTAAAAAATTTCCTTTTGTAACAAACCTCGCCCCACGCGTAATTTGTGGTGTTGAAAGTAACGGCATGATCATGGCAACAACTGATGACCAAAGTCAGTTTTCATTTCTTGAACCAACAAGTCCAATAGCGAAAGGCGCGAAGGTGGTGTAGTTAAAAATAAAAAAACACTGCTGAATATGCTACACTATTTACAACATGTTCCGTCAAAAAACTTTTTTTAGATATTTCCCCGCACCCCGATTCTTGGAGATGCCTTGCGTTGGTATTGATATTTCTACAATGACTATGCGTTTTATCGAAACGCATTACAACAAAACTTTTTTTAAGGTAGGAAAATTCGCCGAAGAAAATCTCACCACACCTTTTTCACTTTCCGAAGGTAATCATGAGGAAGTAAAGACTATTCTAAAAAAATGGAAGAAAGAATTTCACTTGGAATACATTGAGGCATCTATTCCAGAAGAAAAGGCCTATCTTTTTAAAACAACCATCGAATTTACCGATGATGAATCTATGCGCAATACCATCGAACTAAGCTTGGAAGAAAATGTGCCGTTGGCGGGGAATGAATGTATTTTCGATTATATAATTATTGATGACAAACTTTCCGAAGAAAGTAATCATGTTAACGTCGTGGTAACGGTGCTTCCTCGACAGGTTGTAGAAAGTTATATTGCATTGTTTCGCGAATGCGATCTTGTACCACTTTCTTTTCTTATTGAAGCCCAGGCGATTTCAAAAGCACTTATCAAAAAAGATGACCCCAATGTGTATTTTATTGTAAACATAAGTGATACGCGCACGGGACTCTTTGTAGTTAATCACGGCTCAGTTCAATTTACATCAACACTTTCAATAGGCAGTAACGATTTCACTGCAGCCTTGATGAAACAGTTTTCAATTACAGCCCCGGAAGCAGAAGAACTCAAAAAAACCAAAGGATTCACTCGGAGTACAGATAATGAAGGAGTTCTTTCAGCACTTATTAGTACTGCGTCAGTATTCCGCGAGGAAATTGAAAAAGTATTTATCTATTGGCACACACTCAAAGATAAAAAGGGCAATTCCGAAGTTCCTATCAATAAAATAGTGCTATGCGGAAAAGATTCTCTCATTTTAGGTTTTAAAGAATACCTAAGTCAAAATATTAAAGTAACCACTGAAGTGGGAAATGTGTGGACTAACGTGGCAACATTTGACGAATATATTCCGCCCATTGCCCAAGCAGAAGCGCTTAATTTTGCAGCTGCCATCGGACTTTCGTTACCTAAAATAGATTAATATGCTCAACCTCCTTCCACTAGAAGAAAAAAAGAGAGTACGAAAGGAATACCGATTTCGATTGGTACTTGTTATTGCCTTGTTCTTTCTTGCGCTTGGAGCAATTGCTGTGGTGACACTTTTACCAGCATACATTCTCGAAAAAGCTCAGTTGGCAGAATGGTCAAGTCAAACTGAAGTTGGTTCGTCGAGTACCGTATCACAAGCTATTACTCCTTCTGAAAGCAAAGTAAAAGAATTAATCCCATATCTTTCAACAAGAATCACAGCGATGAACGGAACCCCTAAAGTATCAGAAATTATCAATCGCATTTTAAATAAAAAATCTTCAACTTTAATCATCACTACCATACGGTGGAATCCCGAAGGTGTGGGAATTGTTGGAATTGCTAAAACACGAAACGACTTGATCGCTTTTTATAAGGCTTTGAAAGAAGATATCTTTTTTAAGGAAGTGATTTTCCCGATTGACGATATTGCTAAAAGTACCAACAACGATTTCACCATCGAACTTAAATTTAAATAAATATGAAGACCCAACACACCGTAAAAATAATGCTCACCCTCACTCTGATCTTAAGCGTGGCGATGGTCGCAGTGTATGTTCTTTTCTTTCTCTCGTTTAGCGCTGTTCGTGACGCCCGTCTTCGTATGGAAAATGATCATGCTTTACAGAAAAATATAAAAACGACACTTGAAAATAATGCCAAAAAAGCGACAAATCTTATATCGCGCCAAAATGATGTATTTGGACTCTTTATTAAAAACGGAGAAGAGGCAAGTTTTATTTCATCAACAGAAGCGTTGTGTGGGGAACTTTCGCTCAGTTGCACTATTCGTTCACTCGAGGTCGCGTCAGAAGCGGGGGCTCCTGCTTCTGTGAGTCTCTTCAAACTTACTGTTGATTCCGAAGGTAGTTTTGAAAATGTCATGTCACTTCTTAATCGGTTTGAAAATTCACACTATCCAATCAAGCTCTCACTTCTTGATCTCTCTACTGAGCGAGGCGCTTCTACCGGAGGCACAAACACAAAAGAAGCGGTATGGCGAGGTACATTTAGTATTTCGCTTCCAGAATTAGCACAATAAATTTAAATCAAATATGAATCTTGCATTTCTTAAAAAAGTAACGTTTCAAAAAAAAGGCAAACAGTCCAAGGCTTTTTTATACAATGAAATTCACGCACATCATGATTGGAAAAAAATAATATATACTTTTTTTGTACTTGCCTTGGTGGTAAGTGCAACAAATATTTATCTTTTTCTTTCGTATCATAATAAGATTGATTTTACTGTTCCCGCAGCTCCCGTCGTTTCCTCCCAAAAACTGAGTGATCTTGAAAAAGTAGAAGTATATCTCGAAGCGAGGCAAGGCCTCGTAAAGCCAGTGGGGACGACCTCAAGTTCCACCACGCTCGTTGACCCATCCAGGTAACGTTGCTATAGTCGACACGACAATTGCTCCCGTAGTTCAATGGATAGAACAACGGACTTCTAAGCCGTCAATGTTGGTTCGATTCCAACCGGGAGCACAAGCTAGTGAGACTTACCGAGGTGGTGGAGTTGGTAAGTTGCTACTCAATCTCTTTAGATTAAGCTAGTATGTGGGCAATGTCACCAAAATTCAAAAAGATAATTTTAATCACATTAGGTATTATTGTTGCAATAGGAATTTCTATTACTATCTTTTTCACCGCATTCATTTATATTTTAGGTGGTGGAAAGATGTCGACATCTAAGGATCAGGCAATGATAGATCATTTTTATCAGCATCAAGCAGATTTTGATACATTGGTTACAATGTCTAACCAAGATGAGAAGGTGACCAGAATTGCCAAAAGTTTTACTAGATTAGAAAATAGTGCCGCTTGGCCAAGACCGGAATCAGAATTAGGTTTTCCAAAAGAACGCTGGGATGAATACCGTCGGTTATTTAAGGAGATTGATTCTGATACTGGAATCAATAGACAAAAAGATGGTTCCGTCTACATTACTACTTACGCATTTGGGCTTGTGACTGGAGGCGACCAAAAAGGTTATGCTTACCTTCCAAATACCCCTAAAAATCTCGTAAGTTCAATTGATGATTCAGAATCTTCAGCAGAAAGTAACATTCCCATCTATCGTCACATTACTGATAATTGGTATTTATTTTTTAGTTGGGATGATTAATATGAAAGAAAATAAAAGATGGATTTACAGTGCTATCTCAGCAATGATTTTTCTCATGCTGGTTTCTATTCTCGCGTATCTTAAATTTATACCGACTGAAATAAAATCTATTCCGTATTATGATTCAATTGGCCACTTTATACTCTTCGGGATATTTGGATTTTTGGCAGAGATGGCCTTCGATGGAAGAAAATACAAATTATTCGGATTACATTTTCCTCTTGGAGCAACAATAGTAGGATTGTATGCAACTATAGACGAGACCTTACAGATATTTTCTCGAAATAGGACTTTTGATTTACATGATCTCGGTTTTGGATTACTTGGAATTGCCGTAGCTTATTGGCTCAGTAAAAAGTTGATAGACCGAGCGGGGTCAAAATAGTTTGGAAGTTTTCTTCTACATGTCCTTGTAGGGTCTCACTTCACATAATCTGAGCCCTTGAGGGGGCACTAATTTACGAAACTGTTTCGCTATGATAGAGTGGCTTCATCGGGCGATTAGCTCAGTTGGTAGAGCAACTCATTTACACTGAGAAGGTCGCAGGTTCAAGTCCTGCATCGCCCACAAACAAAACGTCATTTTTTGTTTGGTCGATAGAAAGCAATAATATTGCTTTCGGCAGGACTTGAAAACCTTTTGAGTATTTTTGAGGAGTTAACGAGGAAAAAATCCAAAAGGTGTACTGAAGCTGTAAGCTTCAAGTCCTGCATCGCCCACAAATTATTTATAAATAAAATGTTCGCCATAGATCAACCCGATAGTGAAGAAATTCAGCCACTTTTTGAGGTATGGCACCGTGATCCTCCTATCAGTGTAGAAGAACTGGAAAATATGACTGAAGGAAATGAGGAATTGCAAGAAACATTGGAGATCATGCTCAAGTCCTGCCTGCAATATACAATTACTGTGGCAAAATATAAGAGATTGGCAGAGCGAGATAATGAGGAAGAGATCGGTAAGTCAGAAGAATGGAGAGATGTTGATAGTATGCGACGAATTGTTCACGATGCAACTATTGATAATATAAATATTTTTTCCCGTCAGTTAGAGGCACATCAGAAAGATAACTCATGGATGCAAGAGGTGGTAGCCAACAGAGCATCCTATGGGAGATTTGCTTTACTCATTACTCTTTCACGAATTTAAAATAATATGGAATCTGAAAATCAATTTAATCCAAATATACAAAAAATTGCTCGGTATATGGAATTAAAACTTTTAGGTATAAATATGAGCCATGTATATTCTTCCGAAGAGGAAATTGAAATGAGAACCATAGAGCAAGACCTTGCTCTATCCGAAGAAGAAATTATCGAACAAGGCAAAGATATTATTTTGGAATAAATTATATAAAAAAAGAAGAGACCCTACCAACGCCAGGTGGCGATGGTAGGGTCTCGAAGGGTTGCGGTTGATCGACTTAATCTCGCGAATTTTCGCGAATTTGTTTTTGGTCTCGCGGATCCGCGTCGGCGCAGTTCTTGAACCGTGATAGTGTGCCGTCAGTGTTGAAGGCAATATTTCCGAGGAAGTTACCTCTTACTTTGCTACTTCCGCTGTTTCGCTCGAGTTGTGCGAGATGTGCGGCTAGTTGTCTTGGTCCGAGTTTTTTGTTTGTTGACATGGATTATGTACCGGTTGTGCCACATCACGACATGTGATATGTTCTATGTCAAAGATACCACAGCTCTTTAAACAATTCAACCAGAAAGGGGGCAGATGAAACGAATACTTTACTTTGGCAAATTTCCCGCAGTTAAGGGTTCGGTAGATGAACTTACTGAAGAATTAATTGTACAAGCAATAAAACAGTTCAACATTTTTTCTGAGACTGATCCGAATAAAATTGTTACGTTCATTTTCGGTGATTGCCGTGGAGGAGAATTTAATTCTGCGCTTTCCCTTGCCGAGTTGATTATTAAAAGTTCAGTGCCTACTAT
>JAYTST010000008.1:0-2718 GCA_043745565.1 bacterium | reverse complement strand
TGTTTGTGTGTTCTGTAGTGATATTTTTTATTGCGGGTTTATACGAAAAGCATACGGTTATTTTGAAAAGTCGTTTACCGCATATTATTTTTCAGGCGCAGTTCATCAATTCAATCATGGCGGTGTTATTTTTTTACCTTGTCCCGTCATTTGGCATAGCGCCGAAAATAAGTCTTTTTATTTATCTCATCGTGTCACTTTTACTGATTGTCTTTTGGCGGTTGTATATTTCCTCTTACTTAATTATGAAACCGGTAGAGAATGCGATGATCATCGGTACAGGAAAAGAAATGCAGGAATTGTATGATGAAGTAAATAAAAATGTGCATTACGGACTTTGCTTCGTTGAGCATATTGATCTGGAGCGGATTTCGCAACTCGATTTCGAAAAAGATATCAGGGCAATTGTAGCTCGGGAAAATATTTCGTTGGTAGTAATGGATTTGGAGCACGACAAAGTGCAGCCTATTTTGCCTAAGTTATATGAATTGGTTTTTTCAAATATTCGTTTTATCTCGATGTATAAGGTGTACGAAGATGTCTTTCGTCGTGTACCGTTTTCAATTCTTCACTATGATTGGTTTTTGGAACACACATCTGCATCGCCTAAGTTAATGTACGACTTTTTGAAACGTGCTACTGACATTGCGTTGTCATTTATAGGTGGTGTACTTTCTCTTATCATCTATCCCTTTGTTTGCGTTGCAATTAAACTAGATGATTTGGGGCCGATCTTTATTGCACAAGATCGTATTGGTCAAAAAGGCAAAAAAATAAATATTTTCAAGTTCCGCACAATGAATACAAATGATCGTGGACTATGGATTAAAGAAAAGGACGATCGTATTACTCGTGTAGGAAAGATATTGCGAAAAACTCGAATAGACGAACTTCCTCAGTTTTGGAATGTGCTTAAAGGTGACGTATCGCTTATTGGGCCACGGCCAGATATTTATGATCTAGGAATAGAACTTTCAGGAACTATTCCGTATTACACCGTGCGTAACACTATCAAACCAGGTCTTTCCGGTTGGGCTCAGGTAAGCCAAGAACTACCCCCTCAGTCACTCGAAGAAACAAAAGTGCGTCTCGCGTACGATATTTATTACGTTAAAAATCGCTCTATCGTTCTCGACCTTAATATTATTTTCAAAACAATTCGAACTCTGCTTTCGAGAAGTGGAAGATGATTCTCTCCGCAAAATCCACTGGATAGTACAGCCTGCACCCTGAATTTTCTAAATGAGAAAATTCGAGTACTCCCGAAGAGATATGGCTATCTCTTCTCCTGCATATTGTTTTATAGTTCCGGCAAACCCAGTAGGTCATTCTGCTGAATGAGACTTTCTCTACTTTAAGTGTTTAGCCCGGAGCAATAATTTTATTTTTTCAGAGTGAAGCGATTGAAAAGAATAAAATTATTCGAAGGTGATTTTTGCACCACAAAAATCAGATCGAAAGATTTCCTAATGCGTTAGCATTTGTGAAATTTTCGACTAGTATTTTGCACCACAAAAATCAAACACAAAGCTTTTTATAACGTAGTTATTATAAAAGTTTGTGAGTGTGCATTACAGAAAAAAGTGAGGCTTCCTTCATCTCGAGAAATCAGTATAATAAACCCATTATGAAACTATTCATCACGGGTGGAGCAGGGTATGTTGGAGCAATGCTCGCTGATCAGTTTGCACCACGTCCAGACGTAGAAGCTATTCTCCTTATTGATAAAGAACCTTTTCCTGATCTTCTCGAAAATCATCCACAGAAAAATAAGATTACATACATTCAAAATAATCTGGGAAATAATGGCTGGCAAGAAAAGGTCAAAACATTTGCTCCTGATACAATTGTTCATACTGCGTGGCAGATTCGCGAAATGTACGGCGACAAAAAAACTCAGTGGAAGTGGAATGTCACAGGCTCTGATCATGTCTTTGAGATTGCATTTTCACTTCCCACTGTTAAAAAACTTATTTATTTTTCAACTGTTTCCTCTTACGCCGCATATTCTTCAAATGAAATTGATCATTATTTTACCGAAGAAGAACCATTTAGAAAATCAGATTACTTATACGCTGAAGAGAAGAGAATTGTTGAGGAGCATTTAAGAGATCACTTTGAAACCGCCAAACATCAAGGCCGGGCCTTGCCGCAAGTATTTATTGTTCGGCCTGCTGCAATCACTGGCCCTCGCGGTCGTTTTATGCGCGTTCGTTTCGGACTGCAAGCAGCGCTTTCGGGGCAACTTAAAAAAGGTTTTATTCACCGAACTATTTCGACACTTGTTTCAGTGGTTCCGGTTACCAAAAAATGGTTGCGGCAGTTCATTCATGAAGATGATGTCTCGAATATTGTCGAATTACTTGCATTTACTCCAGTTACGGGTGAATACGAAATATTTAATATTTGTCCGCCCGGTGTACCAGTGCTTGGAAAAGATATGGCCGAAGCGGTGGGTAAAAAAACATTTCTGATTTATCCTTGGATGATTCGCATCGCTTTCTTTTTCTTCTGGCACGCAACTCGTGGAAGAGTTCCTACTTCAAAAGGTGGTTGGAAATCGTATTCGTATCCGATTGCTGTTGACGGGTCAAAATTAACTCATCACACAGGGTACCATTATTTGTATCCTTCAAAAGAAGCGTTTGTAAAAAGAGAAGGTAGATACATGAAGTATGTAAAATAATTTTTGAGTTTAAAAGAAAACACCCGCTCTCT
>JAYTST010000007.1:0-2762 GCA_043745565.1 bacterium | reverse complement strand
CGCTTTATGTCAACCATTCCTATCCGGAACTTCTGGATATTACGCGAGTTCGACAATACGCGATTTTGCAACATTTATGGAAAAACAAAAATGCCATGCTTGATAATCCTGATTTTGCAGGAGGGAAGAATGGTTTTATTGATGAAGCAAAAAAAACTACCGTTGCCTTTTTCAATATCAGCATCAAATCTAATGACCCGGCAGTCCCCGCAAAAATCCACAAAATTGCTATTATTATTTTAAAAAGCGACGATAGAAATGTCGATATCGCCAGCATTATTCCATTTGTAAAGAAAAATATTCGCTATGAAGAAAATTCAGAAAGCACTCTTTAATATTGTAGTTTTTTCAACACCCATTCTTATTTTTGGTCTATTGCTAACGCAAAAATCTCACGTAATTTATAGAGAAAAAATATCTGCAGTTTTTGTTCCGCCACCTCAACTTCAAACTCCTCAAACCGCAGCACTTTCTTTTGTGGGTGATATTATGCTTGACCGCGGGGTCAAGGGGAAAGTGAATAAATTCGGAAAAGGCGATTATCACTTTCTTTTTGAATACGCTGACTTTTTGAAAAAGCCGGATCTTATGTTTGCAAACCTAGAAGGCCCTGTTTCTTCACGTGGCCGAAATGTCGGAAGTATTTATTCATTTCGATTTGATCCTGTCGTGTTCTCAGTTTTGAAAGATGCCGGGTTCGATATTCTTTCGATGGCTAATAATCATATCGGCGATTACACTAAAACTGCGCTTGAAGACACCATTACACACGGAAATGAGGCGGGTTTCGATATGGTTGGTGGAGGAAACAATTATGAAGAAGCAAAAGAACCGACAATTAAAGACGTGAATGGAATTAAAATTGGCTACTTGGCTTTTTCAGATTTTGGACCAGAAAGTGTGATTGCTGTGGCATCAACAATCTCGTCACATCCCGCAGGCGTACTCTCAGCATCGGATCCTCACATTAAAGATATTATTTCAGACGCATCGAAAAAGGTGGATATTTTGGTGGTGGCGTATCATTATGGAATCGAATACCAACCTCTTTCAAACGATCGTCAGAAATATCTCTCACGACTTGCAATTGATGCTGGTGCAAAAATCGTTGCGGGGGGTCATCCACACGTTGCTGAAGAGGTTGAAAAATACAAAGAGGGTATCATTGCTTATAGTCTCGGTAATTTCATTTTTGACCAGAGTTTTTCTAAGGAAACAATGAAAGGTTTAATGCTCAATGCCATTGTTTCTAAAACAGGTGTTGATTCTTACAGCACATCAACTATCTATTTAAACGAAAACTATCAACCCTCATTACAATGGTCACCATTGTAATGCAAGTGACTGCAAGAGGTAATTCTGCTATCATCCTGGCATGGAAACCGCTTATCTTTTAAAGAAAAAATTGCCGGATGAGCCTGGTGTGTATTTTTTCCTCGCCAAAGAAAAAATTCTCTACATTGGTAAAGCAACTTCACTCCGTAATCGTGTGAAGAGTTATTTTGTTGCAAATCTAATGGTTACGCGAAGTTCACTTATTGCCGATATGGTTGTCCTTGCTGACGAGGTAACGTTTATCAAGACTGATTCCGCACTGGAAGCTCTTATTCTCGAAGCCGAACTTATCAAAAAACATCAACCGCATTACAATACAAAAGAAAAAGATAACAAGAGTTTCAACTTCGTAGTGATCACTAAGGAAAAATATCCCAAGCTTATTACTATTCGAGGACGAGATCTTGAACATCAGAAAATCAGTGGGGAAGTAAAAGTGAAGTATCAATTCGGGCCTTTTTCAAACGGCGAATCCTTGAGACAGGCACTCAAAATCATTCGCCGAATTTTGCCATATCGTGATCACAAATGTATGGCTCTAAGTGGGAAGCCTTGTTTCAATTACCAAATTGGTTTGTGTCCCGGACCTTGTGTTGGTGCGGTGTCGCTTCAAGAATACGCGAAGATTATTCGTCACATCGTATTATTTTTTAGAGGTAATAAGCCTGAGCTTATTCGTGTGCTAAAAAAAGAAATGAAAGAATATTCAAAGGTATTGAAATTCGAAGAAGCAGCGCGTGTAAAAAAACAGATTTTCTCCCTTCAACATATTCGTGACGTATCGCTTATGGCTCCTGAATTTCAACAAGTAGATGGTACGCAGATTCCTGGAACTCCCGAGAACGTGGCGTTTCGAATTGAAGCGTACGATGTTGCGCATCTTCAAGGAAGTAGTATGACAGGCGTAATGGTGGTTGTCGAAGATGGGCTTACAAAGAAATCTGATTATCGAATGTTCAAAATCAAGCGGCAGGGAATTAATGATGTAGCAAGCCTGGATGAAATCCTCACTCGGCGACTCGTACACGACGAATGGCCGATGCCGCAGCTCATCGTCGTTGATGGTGGTGTTGCTCAGCTCAATCGCGCACAGGAAGTGCTCACTAAAAAGGGAATTAGCATTCCACTTGTTGCTGTAGTGAAGGATGAAAAGCATCGTCCTCGAGAAATACTCGGTACCTTTGATCAAGTCGAAGAGCATAAAAAAGCAATTTTACTTGCAAACAGCGAGGCTCACCGTTTTACACTCAAGTATCACCGCATCCGTCGCTCAAAAGATATGTTTGACAGTATATAGTATGTGTGTTAATCTCTGCAAAGATGAGGTATCCTCCCGCCACCCCTCAAGTAGGACAAGTTAGGTTTAAATAATAACTCGAAGCTGTTCTAAATCCAATACACTCTCTCGGTCGGTTGTTGATGAAGGA
>JAYTST010000006.1:0-10252 GCA_043745565.1 bacterium | reverse complement strand
ACATCAAAAAGGGCGATGAACAAATGTTCAACAGAAACAAACTCATCTTTAAGGGATGTAGCGACTTTTTCCGAAGCTTCAATAATCGAAGCTAGTTCGGGAGTTAAATAAAGTTGATATGAAGGTGATAAAACAGAAGATGTCTCCGCAGGCTCGATAGCTTCCAAAAGCGAATCAGAAAGTAAAATAGTATCGATTTCGAGAGCTTCGAGCAAGGAAATTACAATGCTTTCCTCTTGTAGCATCAATGCAGTCATCAGATGAAGGGGATTAACGTGATTTTGACCACGTTCAATAGCAAATTCGTGGGCTTTTCGAATGGCTTCCTTCGCTTTAGTGGTGAATTTATTTAGTGGTGGCATATTTTTTTGAAGAATCGTTAGGGTGGATGCAGTTCGAGGCACGAGCGAGGCTTGTGACCAAGATGTACGAATAGTACTTCGCGGGAACAAACGAATGAAGTAACGAAGAAATGCGCCACGTCAACGATTCTTCATGAATTATACTATTTTTTCAGAATAGTCAAGAGAGCCTTAAGAAGTAGTTCAACTTCTTTTTTAGTAGTGAACCTACCTAAAGTAATGCGGAGAGAACTCTTTGAACAATCAGAAATTTCGGTATTTTTGTAAATTTCCTCCACTACATATGATGACGAATCATCGCGGAGTGTCTTACAGCTTGTTACCGACGAAACAGCAATCCCCTTCACATCAAGCTGTAAAACAGCAAATTCCGCATCAAGTCCTGGAAGACAAATATTAACATTGTTAGGCAGACGGTGTTCAAGATCGCCGTTTATCAAAAGCTTCGGCATTTTTTTTTGTAATGTTGTAAAGATACGATCGCGTTCTAAAGTTAGTCGCGTAGTTTCATTTACTCGTTCTTCTGACGCGATTTGAAGTGCATATGCTAAGCCTACAATCCCCGCCACGTTTTCAGTCCCGGCACGCAGGCCTGCTTCCTGCCCACCACCAAACGTCGACGGCGCAATGTTCAAACCATGTCGAACATAGAGCATTCCCACACCACGAGGCCCATAAAACTTTGAAGCATCAAGCGTAAACAGATCAACACCAAGTTCATTAACGTGAAGTGGAAGATACAACCCCGCTTGGCATGCATCGACGTGAAAGAGAATTTTTTGCTTATTTTTTTCTTTGGTCATTTCAAATCGTGCTTTCAATAACTTCCCGATTTCGCGAATCGGTTGAATAGTTCCTATTTCGTTATTTGCATACATAATTGAAACAAGAGCAGTTTCATTAGTCAGCGCTTCTTCAACTTGCTTTGCAGTAATGATTCCCCTATCATTCGGTGAAAGATAGGTTACCTTCGCACCTTTTTTCTCGAGATAGTGAAAGACTTCAAGTACCGATGAGTGCTCAATAGTTGAGGTAATGTAGTGCCTCGAAACATCTGAATTATTACCTTGAACACCGAGTAAAGCGATATTGTTCGACTCCGTTCCACCGCTTGTGAAAATAATTTCATCTTTTTGACATTGAAGAATAGTCGCTACATTTTTGCGTGATTCACGGAGCGCTGTTTGAGTAATGACACCTTCTTTATAAAGTGACGATGCATTTGCAAAATGTGTTGTGAGAAAGGGCATCATCACCTTCAAAACCCGCTTGTCGAGTGGAGTGGTTGAAGCATAATCAAAATACGAACGAGATTTGAAAATCCGTTTAAAATTCATAAGGTGATAGTAGCATAAAAGATGAGGTCTCACCTCATCGGTATCCGATGAGGTGAGACCTCATCTTTTACCCTTGTTTTTCAGCCTATTTCGTGGTATTTTGATAAAACTCATGAAAGACTCTGCAACATCAAAAAAAGTACCTCGTCCGCCGGTTGTGGCGGTTTTAGGCCATATTGACCACGGCAAGTCTACTTTGCTTGACTCTATTCGCGCTTCCAACATTGTCGACAAAGAAGTTGGTGGTATTACTCAAAACATGTCAGCCTACGAAGTGGAGAAAGACGGAAAGAAAATCACTTTTCTCGACACGCCTGGTCACGAAGCCTTTCAAAAACTACGCGGACAAGGCGCACGCTTAGCTGACGTAGGAATTCTTGTTGTTTCTGCAGAAGACGGAGTGAAGCAACAAACCATCGAAGCACTCAAAGCAATTACCGAAGCTAAACTTCCCTACATTGTTGCTATTAACAAAATCGACAAAGAAGGTGCCGATATTGAGCGCACCAAACAAAGTCTTTTGGAAAATGAAATTTATGTTGAAGGATACGGAGGAAGCATTCCATTCGTTTCTATTTCTGCAAAAACAGGAAAAGGTATTCCCGAACTTCTCGACATGATTAGTCTACTTTCTGAAATGGAAGAGCTGACTGCTGATACTTCTACTCACGCTTCTGGCGTAGTTATCGAAACTAATCACAAAAAAACACGCGGCGTTTCTGCGACGGTACTTATTAAAACGGGAATATTGAAAACGGGTATGTTTGTCGTATCTGAAGAAGCATCCGCACCGGTTCGCATCTTTTTAAATGTTCTAGGCAAGCCTATTAAAGAAGCAACTTTTTCTGCGCCTGTTACAGTTGTCGGTTGGGATGATATCCCTCGAGTTGGTTCAACCTTCGAATCGTATGCTTCGCGCAAAGAAGCAGAAAAAGCAATTGAAGAATACAAAAACAACAAAGCAGACAACCTGAAGGCTACTCCCAAAAAAGCATTGCCCGCTGTTTTTGTCCCCGTTCTCATCAAAGCTGATACTTCTGGAGTTCTTGAAGCCATCGAACACGAAATTCGAAAATACGAGACCGAACAAATAGGCGTGAACATCGTGTACGCTGGTGTGGGTGATATTTCTGAGAGCGATATTAAACTTGCTTCCGGAAATGAGAAGACGCTTGTTGTTGGTTTTAATACAAAGATCTATCCTTCCGCTCTTTTTCATGCAGAAAAAATAGGAATCGAAATTAAAGTGTTTGATATTATCTACAAGCTTGGCGATTGGATTAAAGAAATTATTCTCGAACGAACTCCGCGGGTTGAAGTTGAAGAAGAGCGAGGTAAAATAAAAGTGTTGAAAATTTTCAGTAAAACAAAAGATAAGCAGATTATCGGCGGTCGCGTTGAAATAGGTTCTATTGTTCTTAACGATGAAGTCAAAATATTCCGACGCGATGCAGAGATCGGCCTTGGTCGTGTTCGTGAACTCCAGCAAGCGAAATCAAAAACCGAGGAAGTAAAAGAGGGGTTGGAATTCGGCAGCATGGTAGAATCCAAAATCGAAATCGCACCAGGAGATTATTTAAAGCCGGTTGTGATGGTGACAAAGTAATCGATGAGGTGAGACCTCATCTAAATTAGGACATACAAAACAACATGCCACTACAATATCGCAATGAAAAAATAACAGAAGAAATCCGCCACCTCGCCGGAGAGTTTTTGTCGCGTGAATCAAACCGCGATGGTCTCATTACTGTCACCCGCATCGCCTTAAGCGACGATACCAAGTACGCCACCATTCTCGTGACGGTTCTTCCTGAAAATAAAGAACACGCCGCACTCGATTTCCTCAAACGACAGCGACGTGACTTCAAAGAGTTCGTTAAGAAAACCTCAAAAATTGGCCGTATTCCCTTCTTCGATTTTCAAATTGACGAAGGTCAAAAAAGTGCCGATAAGGTTTATGGGATTGAGTAGAATGAAAGTTGGTGCTAATATAAAAATTCACCACCCATAGCTCAGTTGGTAGAGCGGCTCCCTCTTAAGGAGATGGTCGTAGGTTCGACTCCTACTGGGTGGACACGTATGATGTAAGCTTGAATGGCAATCTTTCCTCTGGAGGATGGATTCAAAAAAAAAGATAAGGGTATTTACTCTCTTTGATTTGGTAAAATTGATGCTTTGAAAATCCTTAATTTCATGTATTATAGCGAGATAAGGTACTATCTTAATCGAAAATATCTTTTAGCAAAAATATGCACGAGTGGCGGAATTGGTATACGCGCTAGTCTTAGGAACTAGTCCCGTAAGGGTTGGAGGTTCGAGTCCTCTCTCGTGCACAAGATAAAAACTTCTAAAAAGCTATGAACAACGTGTAGATGGCGACCATTTACACATATCTCACTACCCCTTCACCATCTTCAAGAATGTTTCGTGGGGAATGTTTACTTTTCCACGGGCCTGCATTTTTTTCTTGCCTTTTTTTTGTTTTTCGCGGAGTTTCATTTTTCGAGTGATGTCTCCACCGTACATATGTTGAGTCACATCTTTTTTGAAAGCTGAAAGTGTTTCTGAAGAAAGAATACGTCCCATTGCTTTGCCTTGAATTTTGGTGGTAAACATTTGTCGCGGCAAAACGCTATGAAGCTTGGTTACCGCCTTTTCCGCTTCTTCCTGAACACGCCGCACCGAAACCACGCGACAGAAAGCTTCCACCGGCTCTTCAGCGACTAAAATATCAAGTCGTGTAACATCAGCATCACGCATTCCGTCAAAGACGTACGAAAGCGAAGCGAAACCGGATGACACGCTTTTAAGTTCGTCGAAAAAGTTGCGCATCAATTCACGTAGTGGCATTTTAATATTTAACGTTGCTCGACCGTCCCCGAAGGTTTCTGAATCACCCACTTCACCTTCATGTTCATAAAGTAACTGCAAAATAGCACCTACGTATGTCGATGGTGTGATGATTTTCATATTCACCCAAGGCTCAGAAACGCTTTCTACGTCACCGTGATCAGGGAAAAATGAAGGTGAATAAATGGTTTCTACTTTGCCGTTTTTGGTCATTACTTCGTAAGTGATGGAAGGGGTGGCGATAACAAGATCAAGATGAAATTCTCGCTTAAGACGCTCAGTAATGATTTCAAGATGCAATAGTCCAAGAAATCCGCAACGAAATCCGCGACCAAGCGAGCCGGAGGATTCTTCTTCGTATGAAAACGATGAGTCGGAAAGCCGGAGTTTTCCGAGTGCTTGTTTGAGTACATCAAAATCATCAGCATCTTCTGGGTAGATTGAGGCCCAAACCACAGGACTTGGTGTCATGTAACCTGGTAAACTTTCGGCAGGATTTTTAAATGTGGTGATGGTATCTCCTACCGACGCGATACCCGGCTTTTTAATTCCGGTTACGATGTAGCCGATATCACCTGACACAATAGTGTCGCGAGGCTCTTCATCTGGTGTAAAAACCCCTACTTCAAGTGAAGTAAATTTTTCATTCGCGACCTTAAAAAGAAGTGGGATGTTTTTAGATAAACTTCCACCGAACATTCGCACATAGACGATTACACCTTTGTGGTTTGAATAATGAAAATCGAAAACAAGTGCTGAAACAGGTTCGGCGTTGGTTGATCCTTCGGGAGCAAGCTCTTCAGAATGAGGAGGCGGAACGCGCTTGATAACTTCCTGAAGAAGTGTGTCCACGCCCGCGCCCGTTTTTCCTGATGTTTCGATAATATCGGATTCAGCGCAGCCAAGTAAGGTACACATTTCTTCTTTAATTTCCTTCACGCGGGCAAGTGGAGAATCTACTTTTGAAAGTACAGGAATAATAGTTAGCCCACTTTCGCGTGCCATTCCAAGCGTAGTCAACGTTTGAGCTTGAACCCCTTGCGTACTATCAACTAAAAGTATCGAACCTTCTACAGCTTTAAGCGCTCGCGATACTTCATAAAAAAAGTCGATGTGACCGGGAGTGTCAATGAGGTTTAATGTGTACGGCTTACCTTCAAATGCGTATTCCATTCGCACAGGTCGCATTTTGATAGTAATTCCCTTCTCACGTTCAAGTTCCATGCTATCGAGCACCTGTGCCTGCATTTTGCGCTCAGGGATGGTATTGGTGATCTCAAGCATTCGATCAGCCAACGTCGATTTACCATGATCGATGTGAGCGATAATGCTGAAATTACGTATGCGTTCAAGGGGGTTTGCCATCACGTCATACTAGCAGAATGTGCCTCAAAGGTCGACTTTAATAACTAACCTTGTTTGAGGTACAAAAACGCACTGGATAGTACATCCTGCATATTGTTTTTATTCTTTCAGAGTGAAACGATTGAAAAAGATAAAATTATTCGCAGGTGATTTTTGCACTTCAAAAATCAGACACAAAGCTTTTTATAACGTAGTTATTATAAAAGTTTGTGAGTGTGCATTACAGAAGAATTTCTTTACACACATTTCTTTTAAATTAAAGTGAGCTTACTCAATTTTCGTTGTCTCCATCACAACATTCTTTTCCTTAAAAATCTTACGTGGGATAAGTGCAAAGATTTCTTTAAGCTCATGACTTTTTAAAAGAGAAAGAATTCCGATTCCAGAAAGAATAGAAATAATTCCAGCAACAAAACCCTGTGCAAAAATACCAAGCACGGTTGCTGTATTTAGATTGATAGCGAGTGCACTAAGTGAAAGATAGGCGACAAAGCCCATGATGACAGCTACCGCGAAACTGTGATACATGGTTTTACGCAGACCAGTAAAACGTACCTTGAAGTCAGCCTCGAATGCAAACCAAAGCACCACCATATTTATGAGTGTTCCGAGAGAATATCCGAGCGGAAGCATTAAAACAATGGCGCCTGGAATATCATTTACTTTAAATAAATTCTCTATGAAGTACTGAAAAACAGGCTGATGCTTCCAAAGCATTATGAGTAAATATGGAAAGGAAATAGTGAATACTGAGGAAATAACATTGATGTAAAGAGGTTTCTTTGTATTTCCACCGGCGTAATATGCACGGATGAAAAGCAACTCAAGACTTTGTGCTACAAGCGAAATAACAAACAGTGCCAAGCATGCCGCAGTCAATCGCGTATCATTCCAGTCGAAATGACCTGATCCTAGAATAGTCCGGACGATCTGTGCACGTAAGACTATAAAAAGTGACATGATTGGTAGTGACCAGAAAATAATATGCCGAGCGGCTACTTCTACATGTTCAATGAATTGGCTTTTTTCACCAGTAGAAAATAAACGACTTAATGTCGGAAATGCAGCGAGTGAATAACTAACACCGATAATTGCAAAAGGAACCGATTGAAGATTAAGTGAAAGATTAAAAATTGAAATCGAACCTGATGTCATGAACGAGGCGTAAGAAGTGATAAAAATAAGCTCAAGACTATTGAGTGACAACGCAAGCGTTCGCGGAAATGAAAGCAGCGCCACCTTTTTTAGTTTCTCAAGATGCATGCGCCAGGTAAAAGAAGGAAGCATCTTGAGACTTTTAATATAAGGGATTTGAATAGCGAAATGAAGTACGCTTCCGATCACCACACCCATAACAATTCCACGCATCCCAAGATACGGACTAAGGAAAACGATACCGAGAATAATGGCTGCATTGTAAAACAGTGGGCTCAAAGCATACAGGAAAAAACGCCGTGTCACCTGCGTAATCGAGCCGAGAAGGTTAGAGATGCCCAACGCAATTGGCTGTAGAAGAAGAATTCGTGAAAGTAGAATGTATTCGCCACGCAAACTCTCGTCCGGCAAAATGGGAATTATAATATGTGATAAATAAGGCATCAACACATATGCCAACACTGATACAGAGATTATCAAAAGGAAATAGGCACTAAATACCGTGTCTAAAAATTGTTTTGATTCTTCACCTTCCTTGTCTTGTTCAGTTCCCTTTCTCATTTTTTCTGCCAAAAATGGGATTAATACCGAAATTGAAACAAGCGACGCGACAGATGAAAAAATAAAGTCAGGAACTCGAAACGAGGAATAATAAATATCCAACATCGAACTTGCTCCGAACATATGTGCCAACAAACGATCTCGTATCAAGGCTAATAATTGCGACAAGAAGGCAAAGCTGGCAAGAAGATAGGCGGCGTTATGGACGCCGTCTATTTCACGTTCGATGATAGAAAATAACTTTCTAACCATGAAGACTATTTATTCTTAGTTGAGGTAGCGGTTTTAGTTGTGGAAGTTGAAGTCGCGGTTTGGTTTGATATTTCTGGTACGTTTGAAATATTTGGATTCTGACCAGTAGATTTCTTAAGTTCTTCAATCACAGCATTTATGTCGGCATTCTGGGGATCAAGGCTCTGTGCGACAGTCAATGTTTGAAGTGCCTTTTCATTTTCTCCTTGTCCAATTTGAATTCGAGCAAGAAGGACAATGGCATCGAGGTAATAAGGCTTTAGAGTTAATGCCTCGGCAATCTTTTGTTTAGCTCCATCGAGGTTCTTATGTTCGACTTCGACTCGTGCCAACAATAAAGGAATAAGAGGACTCTTGGGATTGAGTTTTTGAGCTTCTGCATACGCAAGCTTAGCATTTTCATATGCCTGAGGAACATTGAGAGGGATAACTGTTTCAAGGACATTTCCAAGAGTTATGTAGTTATCGTAATTATTTTTGTTCAATGAAATGGCGGCGTTAGCAAAACCGAGCGCTCGCTGGAATGCTGCTTCGAATTTCGGTCTTCGAATTTCAACTGATGTTGCATTGTCCTGAAGGTATGAATTCACTTCAGCAAGAGATACATTTGCGAGAGCTCGTAGGTATCCATCCTGCTTATCCAGAGTATAAGCTTTGATTATGTAATCTCGTGATTTGGCCACATCCTCCATGCTTTTGGCCTGACTTAGTGTGGCATTTGCTTTGTTTATGTTCATAGAAGCAGCAACCTTTTCTCCCAAACTATATGCCCAGAAAAGAACGAGAAGGAGCACGACAATGAGTGACATAATAGTAACAAAACTCTTTCGTTTACTTTCCTCAAATACAAATGTTTTTTCGACGAGAATTTCCTCTCTATACAGTGAACCTAGAAACAATCCAGTAAAGATGAAAGTCAAAATAAACAATGTGATACTTGGTGAATAAACGACAAGGGAAATCCACAAATAAACAGAGATAAGGAACGAAGAGACCGTTAGATAATGAGACATTGGATCTTTGATTTTGCTAAACAATGCTCTATAACCTAGACGGACAAAGAAGATAAGGAACGCAAGCCAAGCTAGGAAACCTACAATACCTACGGTTACAAATGAAGAAGGGATAAAACCAATTCCGCCGTCTAGGTTACTGTTCCATACAATTGAATTATTAATATCTTGTGGCTTGTTAAGTCTCCATTCGTAATTAAATTGCTCAGGTCCAGCTCCGAAATAACGGTGAGCTTTGAATGTCTGGCCACCAAGTGCAAAAGTGGGCTGCCATAGAAGTCGAGTTTCAGTTGCCGGTCCGGTGTTAAAATGGGCAGCGAAGAAATTCTGAAGAGGTGTAGCACCAAGTGTAAAGATTATACTAATTACGAGTGTAACAAGTGAAGCATAAGGGATTGTGCGGGTTTTTGGAGATACAGCCATTGAATCTTCTTCCTTATTTTTTGGAAGAAAGTCATATGATGAAGAAATAAGATACACAAAGAAAACTAATGAGAATATTCCTATTAGTCCAAAAAGGCTAAGTGAGCTTCCGGGTTCTGAGCCCCAAACGAAGATGGGAAAATTAGTCACAGCTACCATAAATAACGATGTCGCGAGTACGACATATGAAATGATGCGAATACTTTTTCCGAAACGGAAAAATTCAATAGTCATAAGTGACAACAACAAGGCAATTCCAGAGAACAAGGATAAGTCTGTCCAACGATCTAATGTGGTTGAAATAGGATTAATAAACAAGTTAAAATTGAGGAATTTTACCCCAAGAAAAAGGCGAAGGATGTGAAAAACAGCCAAAAGAAGATAGGAACTTGCAAATGCAGAGTAGGCGAGAAATATTTTATCTTTAGTTCTAAGAAAAACAGAAACGAGAAACATTAAAAGAAAAAGGAGTCCTATCGTACTTGCTGTTCCCAGTTCCTGGCCTGTGCCAATAAAAGAACCATGTCGGTATACAGAGAAAAAGGAAGAAATGAGATAGGAAAGAGGTACAAGTGCCGCTACATAGAAGAAAGAATTTTTCGGGAATGTAATTCTACCTTGATTAAATACATGTAGTATCCAAAGGAAAATTCCTCCGAATACTGCGATGAACAGTGGGATCATTTTCGCAAAGGAAAATGAAAAAGTCTGGAACGGTGAAAAGATAATGGGGCTAATAAATAATAAAATAATAAATAAGTAACTTATGATGCTTTTGATTTTTGTTTCCATATCCACGCATTATAATGTGTCTGAACCTAAATTGGAAGGTGTATAAATGTTCTTCTGTGTATATTGCACAATCCCTTACTTTGGATTAAATGACGATGTTTCATCGTGCCGTAGCCTTTATGGACCTCAAAGTGGTAATCAG
>JAYTST010000005.1:0-10385 GCA_043745565.1 bacterium | reverse complement strand
TCGAGGAGGTCTGACCAGAAAATCACTTCTGCACGAATAAATTTATCTTTGAAATCAGTGTGGATAGCAGTTCCTGCGAGAGGAGCAGTCCAGCCTTTACCTATCGTCCAGGCGCGTGTTTCTTTTTCACCGGTAGTAAAGTAAGTAATGAGACCAAGCATTTCGTACGCCTTAACGATGAGGTCATTGATCCCGTCATCATGTCCACCAAGTTCTTTGCGAAATTCATGCTTCTCTTCTCCTTCAAAATCTTTTAGTTCATCTTCGATCTTTGCATCGATAATTACAAAATGGCTTTTCTCTTTTTTAATATAATCAGTTAGTTGCTTAAATGTTTCGTCAGGAATTTTTGAAGTAACTGAAGCATGCGACGCGTTCAATCCATAAATCATCGGCTTCATACTTAAAAGATTGAGTTGTTTGACGATTATTTTTTCATCATCGCTGAGTTCCGTGTGAGCAGCACGTTTACCTTCTTTAAGTTGTGCATCAACTTTCTGGAGCGCATCATGTTCAGCGATAATTTTCTTATCTCCTTTTTTAATTTCTCGTATCAAATTATTAAGACGCTTATCAACGGTTTCTTTGTCAGCGATGATAAGTTCGAGATTGATTGTTTCAATATCTGAAAGTGGATCAACTTTGTTTTCGACATGAATAATGTTTGCATCTTCAAAAATACGCACGATGTGAAGAATTGCATCTGTCTCTCGAATGTGTGAAAGGAATTTATTTCCCAACCCTTCACCTGTCGAGGCACCTTTTACCAAACCTGCAATGTCGACGAATTCAATAATCGCCGGAACTGTTTTCAGAGTTTTAGAAAAATCAGCCAGTTTATACAAACGCTCATCCGGAACCGCAACCACTCCCACAGACGGATCAATGGTCGCAAATGGATAATTCGCCACAAGCACACCCTTTTTTGTAAGGGCGTTAAAGAGAGTGGATTTACCGACGTTGGGCAGACCGACGATGCCGATTTGTAAAGCCATTTTGTGATAATAGCATGCGAACTAAAACTTAGAAAACTATCCGAATAATACTTTGACCCCACGTTGACAAGATGTTAATCTACAGCCAACCTTTAACATAAAACTTATAATGACAACAAGAGAACAAAATGTAGAAAATATTCTAAAGCGAGGCATTATTACCGACATCCTGCCTGACACAAAATCTTTTCGAGAAAGACTCCTCAGTCCTGAGCCAATGAAGATCTATATCGGGGCGGACCCGACATCGACAGCGCTCCACCTTAGTCATGCTAAGAATTACATGCTTCTGGAGGAGTTTCGTAAACTCGGACATGAAGTTATTGTGCTTTTCGGTGATTTCACTGCCCGTATCGGCGACCCTACGGATCGATCGGCTGCTCGTAAGCAGCTTAGCAAAGAGGATGTCGTCGCTAACGTAAAAGGATGGATCAAGCAGATCAAGCCTCTTATGGATTTCGATGCAAAAGTAAACCCGCCTCGAATTGTCTACAACGATGACTGGCTCTCAAAACTAACCATGGAGGATGTGATCGGGCTCTGTTCGCACTTTACTGTCCAGCAGATGCTGGAACGAGATATGTTCGAAAAGCGAATGAAAGAGCAGAAACCGATCTATCTACATGAATTCATGTATCCTCTCATGCAAGGGTATGACAGTGTCGCCCTGGAAGTAGATGTTGAGCTCTGCGGAACTGACCAGACTTTCAATGCTCTAGTAGGGCGCACGCTCCTCAAGAAGCTTAAGCAAAAGGACAAGTTCGTTGTATCGGTGAACCTTATGGAGAACCCCGTAACGGGAGAACTCATGTCGAAAAGCCGAGGAACGGGAGTATTTTTGAACTTCAGCGCATTCGATATGTATGGCAGCATCATGTCCCAGCCGGATGAGATGATCAGAGTTTTCTTCGCGAACAACACAAGGGTACCTCTTGACGAAATCGAAACGATTATGGCTGGTGAGAATCCAAGGGATGCAAAAATGCGAGCAGCATTTGAAATTACGAAAATTTTTCAAGGCGAAGAACAAGCGGCTGAAGCGCAAAACAACTTCATTAGCCGTGTTCAGAACAAAGAGATCGGAGGCGACATAGAAGAAGTTCACATGGGTGCTCAGTCCATCCTGCTATACGAGGCTCTTCGAAAAAGCCTCGGTGAGGGATTTAGCAACACTGAGATTCGCCGGCTCATCAAGCAGACATCCGTGAAAGTCGATGGGGTTACCGCGGATAACGCTGATTCCATTTTGGAAATCCCTGCGCAAGGGCTGGCCTTGAAGGTAGGCAAAAAGAAGTGGTTCAAGATCATTCCTTAGTCAAACGCACAGCCGTCAAACAGCTGTGCGTTTTTTTATTTAAATTTAATTAATTCTTTCAAATCTACTTTCCTTTCTTTCCCATTTCGTAGACTTTTTTCAACCACTTCGTTACTTTTTCTGCAGGAGCACGTTCGACTGGGCCGAATTTAGTAACTTTAATAGGAGAAATTCCGGCGAAACCAAGGATACCATCTTTAAGAAGGCGTGAGGAACTACCGAAAAGTAAAGTAATCGCAAGTGGGTAGGCACCCGATGTTTGAATAATGTGTGCAGACTTGCCTTTAAGATGTCCGGTCCAACCTAATCCTTTAAACAATCCTGTTTTCCACATATTGAAAGCAAAGCCCGGCATCCATGCACGATCAAAAAGTCCTTTGAGAAGCGCGGGGGTTGTTGCCCACCAAACAGGATGAATAATCACCACATGATCTGCCCATTTGACATCTTCCTGGAATTTCACCAAATCAGGTTCGTACGATTGAATGACGCGATATCCTTTATGTAAGATAGGATCAAAATTCATTGAAGCAAGATGCGTGTAGCGCAATTCAAAACCACTTTCTGTAGCGCCGCGCACATATTCTAGAGCAAGCAAGGTCGCGAGGGACTTTTTCTCTGTGTCGTTGTTTGGATCTCCCACTAAAAGATAAATCTTTTTCATTATTGTGCTTGCTGAATCTTTTTTAATTCATTTTCGTGCATTTTCATCACTTCCATAGTTGCCGCCATCTGATCTTTTTTCTCATTATCCATCTTTGCTTTTATTTCTCCAGCAATCTTTTGAAAGAAGTCCGGATTTTTGATAATGATGTTAATCATCTTTTCTTGCTCTTCTTTAGGCACTCCTTTAAGCTGTCGCTCAATCATCTTTCGCATTAAAAAATCTTTTATCATATGTGGTAGTTATATCATATGTGAAGACCCTTTGTCATATTTCACTAATGGTGTAATTTTCTTAATAGCTTCAACTTCTTCAATAAACTTCCATGCTGCTAGGATTTCTTTATCAGTTAAAAAGGTGGACTGCTTTCCAGAAAATGCATCGAGGAAAATGTGTTCGTATGCGTCGGTTCCTGATGAAAGTATAATTTCCTTTTCATTCCCTGACTTCATTTTAAACAAAATACTCCCTTTACTTTCAGCAAGAGCTTTTCCACCACGAATAGTTAATTTGATATGGCGAGTATGGGGGAGATCTAAACTTATTGGAATTGAAAAATAGGTGTCTGTGACAGAATTTCTATTGACACCTTTTGTAAGTTGATATCCATCATATTGACCAAAAAAATAATTCTTATTATTTTTTTCTACTTTAAGAGATGGATATACATCTTCGCGTGTGTTCCCCGACTTAAAAAAAGTAGTAAGTTTTAACAAAAGATGATTTTGTCCTACGTCGCGAAGAGCGCCGACCGCATCATAGAAAGCCCCTCTTTCATCTACGGTGGATTTTTCGTTAAGTGTAAAAGTCACTTCGGTGATATCGGCGAAATCAACATCTTCCATTTCACGAAGTTCTTTTTTGCCGGCATAATGATCAATTTTTAAACATTGGTCTGGCCGGAAGAATTCGTTACAAAGCCCGAGGAGAGACTTTGCATCATTATATCCTTGACCGAAAGGCTTTTCGATGAGAATTAAGCGAAAACCTGCAGGATCATCTTGATGAACTAAGTTTGATGCGTGAATACAGCTTACTACTTCGCGTGTAAGCGAAGGTGGAAGAGCGAGATAAAACACCTGACGTTTCTGTGAACGCAAGCTTGCTTTGAGTTTTTTAAAGTCTTCGAGATTTGAATAATCTCCCACTTTTTGTTCAAAAAGAAGTGGGATCGTTTTTATCTGTGTTGAGATGGTACGAGAATAGCCGATAATACGAGTATCTTTTGGAAGTTGATTTTTTTGTTGAAGAGAAATAAGTGCCGGTAGCAATTTGTTCCGAGCGAGATCACCTGAAATGCCAAAGATGACGATATCCATGAATGAATTTATTTGTGCTTACTTTGAACTGATGTTTTTAGCAGGTCCGTGATTACTTCTAACTTGGAAGTAGTGGCACTTGTGGAAATAGTAGTTGAAGCTGTTGAAGGTTCAATAATACTTACAGGGGTTGATGAAGCACCCACATTATTTGAGGGAGTGCTTGTTGCACTGACCGGTGTTGAAGTTGCATCTGTGCTTGTACTGTTTTTACCTATCTCACTGATCTCATTTTTTACTTCATTCACCACGGAAAGAAATGAATCGATGTGTTCGCTTGTGCTTGAAGAAACAGTGCTTGAAGAAATACTTGAAAGCGCCACTTCATGAGCCTCAAAGGAAGCGGTAATGTCAGTAATCGCTTCTTTGACAGTGTTGGTTGCGTTTTCAGACGCCAGCACTGAAAGGTTTTCTTTGATGGTATCTGTGTGTTTTTTAAGATTTACTTCAATGATGCCTTGGGTTTCAGTATTAAGTGCACCCTTTTTTGAAAGAGATTCAACTTCCTCAAGGCGTCGCTTGGTATGCCCTACTTCAACTTTTACTTTTGCATCAGGAGTAAGCGCAACAAAACTATCAATACTTTCGTTGACGTTTACTTTAATGGAATAAAGTGGTTCACCTGGAAGTGAACTTTCTGCGGCGTAAGAAGTGCCACCACCGGTAAGGATAAGGATAAGAACCGCAGCAAGTGCAAATGCCTTACGACGGTTTTTGTGGAAAAAAGTATAAAGTGAAAATGGAGAACGAATTGATTGGTGTTGAACAGAAAAAGAATTTTCAAGTATAGAAAAAAGGATTCGGCGCTTTTCAGCCGAAGTCATTTTGACTTCTTTGGCAGCTTGTATGAAATTGTTGAATAAATTGTTCATGATTATTTTTCACTTTCCTTATCATGCGAGACATAACGTTTCTTGAGCTGGTCGAGCGCACGGTGGATACGTACCGAAATATTATTTTCCTTTTCACCGAGTAACTCGGCAATTTCAGTGACTGAAAGGTCATTAACGAAACGAAGGATAATAACTTCTCGGTACTTTTCCTCCAAACTCTCTGCAATCTTAAGGATTCGACTCGCATCTATCTTGTCGGTTTCGCTCATTCCTGGTTCGCTTGGAGCTTCAAATCCGGCTTCGTCCAAGGCATCAAGCGAAACTGCCTTTTTCTTTCGATAACCATCAATAACCGAGTTTCGGGCGGAGGCATATAAAAATGCGCGCGCATTGTCCAAATCTTGGCCTTTTTGAAGGGTTTGCCAGAGGCGTACGAATACATTCTGGACGATTTCAAGGGCTGATTCCCTGTCTCCTGTTTTAAAGATACAGTACCTGAAAAGATCGTCTGCGTACTCTTCGTACCACTCTAAGAATTGCTTTTTTTGTTCTTCCTTAGACATATATGATGACGATGGAGCACCTCGTTTATTACAAAACAGAGTATGTTATAATAAGCCGTATGCGTACCAATAAAACTATTATAGCACTTTCAGTGGCTTCCGGTACTGCCATTGTAGCATTAGCGGTTGCTTTTCAAGCTCCTCTTGCCTCAGGAATAAGGATAATGTCGGAAAATATAGACCTTTTTTCTACCTATCAAAACCTTGCAAATCCTTACGTTCGTTATGTCAAAATCCCTGCAGGCCTCAGAAAAGAAGAGGTTGCGGCCATTTACTACAACGTTTTAGCTTGGAATGATCAGGACATTGAGCAGTTTACCGACAGTAACAATGCCTCTTCTACCAATCTTGAAGGGTATTACTTCCCCGCCACCTATGTTCTTCCTGTTAACGCAAATGGTGAAGAAGTGAAAAAAGAAATGCTGAATAAATTCAGTGAAAAGGTGGTAGATGTGACCAAAGACGCTAAAACAGTCATCGATAAAAGTAAAGTGAACATGGATACTATTCTTACAGTCGCCTCACTTATACAACGAGAAGCTGCGGGCAAGAATGACATGAATCTTATTTCTGGGATTATTTGGAATCGCATTTGGAATGGTATGAGTCTTGATATTGATGCAACCCTTCAATATGCAAAAGGTAATGACGAAGATGGGTGGTGGCCTCAAGTAAAATCGCAGGATAAAAAAATCGACTCTCCTTACAATACCTACAAAAATAAAGGCCTGCCGCCTTCTCCTATTTCAAACCCAGGAATTAATGCAATCAATGCCGCTTATAATCCTACCGAAACGAGCTGTGTATTTTATTTCCACGACAAAAAACACCAGATACACTGCTCAAAAACCTACGGAGAACACAAAGCCGGAGTTGAGAAATATCTACGTTCGTAGTTACTTTAACTTACACCTTTCTTAAAATGCCCAGTAGCTCTTTTGAAAAAGCCTCTACTGAAACATCGTCGTATGCAGAAACAATAAAATATTTTTGATTCTTAAATTCTTTTATTCGTTCATCAATAAGATCAGGTGTAAGTGTGTCCGCTTTGGTAAAAATAATATATTCAGGTTTCTTAGCTACTTCTACGTCGAAGTTTTCTAATTCTTGTCGGATAGTTTGGTATGCGTCATATATGTTTTCATTTTCAAGTGATAAACAATGAAGGAGAATTTTAGTTCGCTTAATATGTCGCAAGAACTTATGACCCAGACCTTTTCCCTCTGACGCACCTGAAATCAATCCAGGAATATCTGCAAGAATAAATTCGTAAAGCGCGCCGAGGTTAGGTTCAAGAGTGGTAAATTGATAATCGCCCACTTTCGCATCAGCATTGGTAAGTGCGTTTAAAAGACTGGATTTACCTGCATTTGGAAGTCCAATTAAACCAGCAGATGCTGAGATTTGAAGTTCAATTTTAAAATTTCCTTCTTCACCATCTTTTCCAGGAGTTGATTCTATCGGCTTAACATTTGTTGAAGCCTTAAAATGTTCATTGCCTAATCCGCCTCGACCACCTTTAAGTATGAGAATTTTTTCACCCACAGAAGTGACGTCAAATGTTTTTTCGGTTTCTAGATAGGTAACCAACGTCCCCACAGGAACTTCAATGATAAGATCATCACCATTTCTTCCGTGCATACTTTGCGATTCGCCTCGACCTCCTTTGTCAGCAACAAATTCTTTTTTATGACGATAGCGCGCAAGCATTGAAAGATCACTGGAACCCACGACGTAGACATCACCACCACGACCGCCATTTCCACCAGCAGGACCCAAGAATTCCTTTCCTTTTTCGTGAAGCCAGCGCACCACGCCGTCACCTCCCGCTCCCGCTTTAATTCGCACATTGAGTTCGTCGATAAATGACATGACGTAAGAGTAGCATTTTTATGCTTCCACCGCCAATTGTGCGAGCTTGAGTGCGCCAGCTTTTGAGTTTGCAACAATGATAAATCGCCCATTGTGACAAAAATTAGCATCGGAAACTCCGGTAGCGGCGGCGAGTTCGCTTCCTGTCTTTCCCGCCCAACTTTCGGGAAGTAATTTTCGACTTTGAAAAGATACGCCATCTTTTTTGACTGCTGAAACTGCCCAGGTTGTTTGCACACCGTCATTCATAATTACAAAAAGAGGCTCAGGGTGTTTACCTAAAACATCGCGCCACGAATATGTATTGTTAAGGATAATTATGCGTTTATCACTTGCTGTTTGATATGCTTTTTCGACTTCTGCTTCACCTTCGATAAAAGCTTTAGTTTTAATAATTTCTCTTTTTAAAATAGTTTGTGCACAATCAACAGCTTGATTAAAAGCAGTGTCAGTATCAATATGTTTTTCTTGCCAAGTGGGAAGAAAAGAAATAAGCGCGCCTTCGAGAAGATAAGGCTTGAAATTCTTATTAGCTTTTTGGAAAGTATCAATGCCATTGTCACCCGCATCAATAGGCCACACTAATTTTTCTTCAATAATTCCTGCTGCACGTTCGCTTCCCGCCACACGCGTTCCGAAATGTTTCCAGATCAAACCAAACGACGCAAAAGGTAGACCATTTTCTCGAAGCCCAGCGCCACCTTGTTGGTGATGATCAAAAAGATTTTGTGATGGCTCATATTTTAATCCAACATCAAGAACAATATCCTCTGCTGCTTTGTGGTGAATGGTAGAAAGATCGCGTGTACGCACAACTTCGGCTTCAGGGAATAATATCAAAAGAGAAGCAACACCTAATACTTCATCGGGATGAAAATTTCCACCGTGGGTAATAATCTTCATATTATTTATTAGAAGAATTATTTTTGATTGTTATCTTAATTTCTTCAAGACTTTTTTCAATCATATAAATATGGGCCTGAACGTGTTTCAGTTCATCTGCTTCAAGTTTAATTTCTTCTTCTGTTTTTTCAGCTAGTTTTTTCTCGCGACGAAGTCCGGTGATTACAATACTGTCTCCAATAAAGAATGAAACCATGAGCCCTGTGGAGAGCAGTAGAAAAAACCCAATTACGATAGAACTAATGGAGGAAATCTGTAAATCGTCACTTAAATGCCAGACACCTCGCCAGACCTCGACAATACCGACAGCACCGATGATTGAGTAAATAATAGGATAATGACTCAGATATGAACGAGTATAATCTTCAAGTTTGTCGAAAAAATGTATGATATTTTTCATAAAGATGAGGATACTTTTGGTTTAATAACTAAGTTATACAGGTCTACTAATGCATAAAGAAAAGCAATGGTAAGTGGTCCAAGTAAAAATCCTACAGGGCCGAAGAATGCTAATCCTCCAATGATTGCAAATAGGATGATAAGTGGATGAATGTTCAGTCCCCGACCAAGAATACGAGGTACAAGGAAATTATCAATAAGACTTACCCCAAAGATCCACCAGATCAAGAGACCTACAGCTTGCGCGGTTGAACCTGTTGAAAAAAGGAAAATAACGGCGGGAATACTTATGAGTGATGTTCCGAGTCCAGGCACAAGTGATGCGAGCCCCGTGATGGTTCCCCACAACGCTGGGTTTGGTACTCCGAACACCCAATATCCGACTCCCGCAACCACACCTTGTATAAGTCCCACAATGAGCGAACCGCCAATTATTGAGCGAATGGCAATCCATAATTTATCAAACAAAACATTATTATGCTCGCGAGGAAGTGGACTAAAGTGATGAATTGATTCGATGAGCAACTTTCCATCCTTGAGGAAGTAAAAGAGTGCAAATATTCCAAGAAATAATTTAAAGCCAATTGCTAATGTGCTGGAGAAAAACAATCCTACATTCGCCAACACCCAGACAGATCCGCGACTAATATAATCACTTATATTTATAGTAAACCCTGGACTGATACGACTTAATTTTTGATCCAAGCCTTGTTGTAGATTGTTAATAGCGATGCTTGTGCTATTTCCCGAAGTACTCAAGTGACTATAGGCGCCACTCGCTTCTGTAAATACCGTAGTAGCAATCAATGTAATCGGGATAAGAATAAGTACGACCAATACAATAATTGTCAGAAATGACGCAAGCGATTTACGTCCGCCGCAACGTTTGAGAATCCGCTCATAATACGGATGAGTAATAACAGCTACCGTAGCAGCTAAAATAAGCGTAGTAAGAAACGGAAGGAAAACAAAAAATGACAAGAGCGCAAAGACTGTTAATAATCCCAAAAAGAAGTAAATTTCTACGTGGTTTGTTTTTTTAATTTCTTCGTTATTCATATATTAGGATTGTACCACATGCGATAAAAGCCTTACCACCTCGTCATCGATTGCCTGCCACATTTCTTTGTAAAGGCGTAAACCTTCTTTTTTGTACTCAACCAATGGATCGCGCTGACCGTACGCGCGTAGATTCACACTTGAACGCGTGTAATCCATCAATTCAAGGTGATCAATCCAGAACAAGTCTATTGCCTGGAGCAGAACCGCCCTCACAATTCCATTGTAATCCGCTTCCGGGATCACGGCTTTACGTTCATCAATCGCTTTTTTCTCTTCACTGCTTCTTCGCTCATACATTTCACTGAAAAGTTCTTTTACATCTTCTTCGTTGCCAATGAGAATTTTGCGTCGTTTCTCATATACTGTCTTGCGTTGCAGTGAAAGTACATCGTCATATTCAAGCACATGTTTTCGTGCATCAAAGTGAAATCCTTCGATTTTAGTTTGTGCGTTTTCAAGT
>JAYTST010000004.1:0-10388 GCA_043745565.1 bacterium | reverse complement strand
CCTGAACTCGTTACTTCAGGTGGTGCCTACAAGTCGCTTAACTATGCAAACATGGTGGCGGTGGTTGTTGAGGCGGTGAAGGAGTTGGCGGGGAAGGTGGGGCAGATGGCAACATTTTTCAAAACAAAAGAAGTTGAAACAGATAAACTTTGTGTGAGTGATTCAAGCGGTAAAACCTGTTTGACTCGAGCACAGCTTGATGCCTTGCTTCAAAATGCCGGCCAATCAAACAGCACAGGAAATTCTACGCCTCCACCTTTACCCACATCCACAACAACTCCTGATGTTCCCGTAGTTGTGGAACCTGTCGCTGACCCACAGCCGGAAACTACTTCACCTGTTGTGACTCCTGCCGTGACCCCCGCAGAAACACCTACTACTCCAACAGAAACTTCTTAATCTGACTTTAATAAGTTTTCCAATAATTTTTCAATGCATAAAGAAAAAGCCTCCGATGCAAAGGACTGCTTCTCAAGCTATTGACATCAAGGTAACGTGCTTGCTAGACTAGTAATAACAGACTTGAAAGGCACCCTAAATAGGTGCTTTTCTCTCATATTTACACTGATGAGATTTATAAATTTATCACCTGCAAATCTTTTAATTTCTCTTGCTGTTCTCGGTCCGCGAGAAAGTACCAACACTTCTTTTTTAGCAACATCGCGAAGATGTTTCAAAACAGGAAGAAAGTCTCCATCACCTGAAAGAATCACAACACGCTCAAAAGCATTTTTGTCACGCATCATATAAAAAGCCATTTCAACATCGCAGTTTGCCTTACGCTTCTTATTACCTTCTTCGTCCTCGTACATTTTTACTGGCTTCAATATGAGTTGGAAACCAAATCTCTCAAGCTTCTGATAGAAACGCACTTGTTTCAAATGACGATCAAGAAGCACGAGCATGGCACTCGTCAAATCCTTTTTATTCTTCTCGGTATAGTCAACAAGATATTTTTCGAGATCCTTTAAAGAAACCGTGTCGTTGGTGAGATAGTCAAAAGGGAACTTGTGGACTTCAACACCTCCAAAATAATAGACATGTGAGACTTCAAAACGGTCTTGTAGATATTTAAAAAGCTTTTGAAAATCAACACTCCAACCGAGGGACTTTTTACCTCCGTAAAATAGGTTTGAGGCATCAATGTAGGCATATGTTCGCATGCCATAACATTAGCCCATTTTTACTTTTTAGCAAAATGATGACAAAAGGAGTTTTTCGACTTACACTGTCTTTATGGGATTTTTCAACAAAAAAATTGGTATTGATTTAGGCACTGCAAATACGCTCGTATTCGTGCCAGGAAAGGGAATTGTACTTAATGAGCCTTCGGTTGTTGCTGTTTCAGAAACTGACAACAAAATCCTCGCGGTGGGACTTGAAGCAAAAGACATGATCGGCAAAACTCCTGATTCCATTGTGGCATATCGACCGATGAAGGACGGGGTGATCGCTGATTATCGTGTAACGGAAGCAATGCTTCGCTATTACATCAACAAAGCCCTCGGCAAATGGAATTTTTCCCGACCTGAAGTAATGGTTTCAGTTCCCGCAGGTGTCACTTCAACTGAACGCCGGGCGGTAATAGAAGCAACCATCAAAGCTGGCGCTAAAAATGCTTACGTTGTGAAAGAGCCTATTCTCGCAGCTATTGGTGCGGGAATTTCTATTCAAGAAGCCATTGGTCACATGATTGTCGATATTGGCGGAGGAACTACGGATGTTGCGGTAATTTCTCTCGGTGGAATAGTAGCTTCAACTTCGGTGAAGTGCGCAGGCAATCGTATCGACTATGCCATTACTGATCACGTCAAAAAAACCTATAATCTTTCGATTGGAGATAGGACAGCGGAAGAAATTAAAATTAAAATTGGTTCTGCCATTCCGATGGAAGAAGAACTTACCATGATTGTCAAAGGACGCGATCTTATGACGGGCTTGCCACGTTCAATCGAAATGAAAACAAATGAGGTAGTAAAAGCGATCATTAAAGAGTTGCGAGAAATGATAAAAGCTATCAAAGATGTGCTCCAAGAAACTCCACCTGAGCTTGCTTCAGATATTATTGATCATGGCATTATAATGACCGGGGGTTCATCTCTCCTCCGAAACCTCGCAGACTTAGTCTTTCGTAGAACAGGAGTTAAGGCAGTAATCGCTGATGATGCGCTCTATTGTGTCGTAAAAGGAACAGGAATTGCCCTACAGCATCTTGAAGTTTACAAAAAAAGCGTTATCTCAAAGCGATAAATGAACCACGCAAACCTTATCGAAGGCGATATTATCTTGTCAGAAGGGAAACTACTTACACTTTTAAAAAATGAGTATAAATTTGTAATGGACAATAATCCCGATTTTGTACGTTTAGCCTACACGACATTTACTATTGAACACGCACGCGAACTCAAAGAACAAGCTTCAAGGAAGGCAATGAGCGACATGCGTATTTTTGTAGTCAGTTTTATTTCAATGACACGTGAAGCAGGGAATGCGCTTTTAAAAACTCTCGAAGAGCCCGCCCTTGGAACTTATTTTTATTTACTTACACCATCCGCATCACGGATTTTGCCGACTATTCGTTCCCGTTGCCGCATGTACTCATGGAAAAGTGCTACTTCATTTATTTCTTCGCCAGCAGATTTTGTTAAAGCTTCTCTTCCCAAACGATTAGAAATTATTAAAGAAATTCTTGCTCAACTTGAGAAAGAATTAATTACGAAATCAGATAGTGCGATATTTGTTCAAGAAGTTATTAAAGTAAGTCATCAGACCGCGCGAGAAAGTAATAATGTAGCGCTACTTAAAAAGCTTGCGCCAGTCGGGGGTGTTTCTTCTTATTCTCTTGATCAATCCGCATCACTTAAAATGATTCTTGAGTACATAGCGCTTTCATTGTAGTATGGCCAAAGAGGTTTTCGTGGAATGTTAACTCGGTAGTAGTTTCAGGAGACATAAATGAACGATGAACTAAAGAACGTTTTTTACTGTGGAGCTCTTTTCCAAGCAGATGACGCATACTTAAAAAAGCCTATGGTGACTGAAGAGTCCATCAAAGCATTCAAAGATTACTTTGAGAAGTATATATGGGCGATTGATGGTCGAGGTGTTATTCGTAATCATGATGTGGAAGAGGAGGTAAGATATATAGCCTTTGTAATTGATTTCGATGACCCTCGAACTATTGCGAGCTTCAACAAATTACCACAATTCTTTTCTAAGAGTCTTTCACCTATTCTTGCTTCAAAGATCATCATCAATGTTTTCTACATTGATGATGATCTGGGTGATAATGGAATAATGTATGATGCAATGGTCATTATCAATGGGAACTTGTGTCTTCGGGATTTTCACAAAGCAATGAAGGAAACGCAAGAAGAAAACCTTCAATTGATGAAAGATGTAATAGGAATAATGCGGGATCTTCCTGACATTCTGAATTAAGTTCGGTTAGTAGTAGAAACTAAACAGCGCGGGAGAAATCCCGCGCTGTTCTTTTACTTGAACACATTTCCTGCAAACGTAGCTTTCTTGCCAAGCATTTCCTCGATGCGAAGAAGTTCGTTGTACTTTGCCACTCGCTCTGAACGGCAGAGCGAGCCTGTCTTGATTTGTCCACATCCAAGTCCTACGACAAAGTGCGAAATAGTGGTATCTTCTGTTTCGCCAGAACGGTGGGAAACAACAGCAGTCATTCCAGCTTTGTGAGCCATCTTAATTGCATTAATAGTTTCAGATACTGTTCCGATTTGATTGAGCTTGATAAGAATAGAATTGCCAGCCTTTTCGTTGATTCCTCGCTCCAGCCGAGTGATGTTTGTTACGAAAAGATCATCACCCACAATCTGAACTTTTTTTCCTAATGTTTTAGTCACCAATTTCCAGCCTTCCCAGTCATCTTCTGAAAAACCATCTTCGATTGAAACAATAGGATATTTTTTAAGCCAGTCTGCGTAAAACGTAACCATCTCAGCTGAAGTGAGCTTTCGGTTTTCGCTTGCAAGATCATACATTCCGTCTTTGTATAATTCAGTGGCTGCACCATCGATTGCGATGGCAATATCTTTTCCTGGTTTGTAACCTGCTTTGGTTACCGCTTCAAGAATAACTTCGATAGCTGCTTCGTTTGAAGGAAGTGAAGGGGCGAAACCTCCTTCATCTCCGACGGAAGTATTCAACCCTCGCGAGTGAAGAATTTTTTTCAAGGAATGAAATACTTCAGCACCCATCTGAAGTGCCTGTGCAAATGTTTTTGCACCAACTGGCATTACCATGAATTCTTGAAGATCTGTTGATTTATCTGCGTGTTTTCCACCGTTTAAAATATTCATCATAGGTAGGGGAAGTGACATCGGTTTACCTGTCTTTGCAATACTTCCAAAATATTTAAAGAGAGGTTTGTCCTCAGCTTTTGCTGCGGCATGTGCGAAGGCAAGGGAAATTCCAAGAAGAGCATTTGCTCCAAGTTTGCCTTTATTTTCGGTTCCATCAAGAGCTATCATAGCAGCGTCGAGAGTTTTTTGGTTAAATGTTTTTCCTTTGAGCTCTTTATTTAAAATAGTAGTTACATTTGAAACGGCTTTTTGAACACCCTTTCCGCCGTATCGTTTGTCACCATCGCGAAGTTCTATCGCTTCATGAGAACCGGTTGATGCTCCCGAAGGCACAGCGGCACGACCTATTATTTCTAATTTGGATCCCGCTTTTGGCTTGAGGATAACATCAACTTCGATAGTGGGGTTTCCACGGGAATCAAGGATCTCTCGTCCGGTAATGCTCTTTATTGTGTGCATGAAATAGGTATGTTAATTTTTAAAACAGCCTAACCATCATACCACTTTTCGTTTTTATTGAAAATTGCTATAGTATTCGCATGAATACCACCGACAAAAATAAATGGCTTGCAGTGATTACTGCTTTAGTAGTGGTTAGTTGTAGTATTGGTGGGTACTTTATTTATCAGAAGTCATCCCAGAATGGGGGTACGGTAGATGCATTAAGCAACGCTTCGTCAACATCAAACAGTGCAACAGTACATTTATTAAATTCAAGTTCAACACAATCAATAAAACATATGGATACTCCAATTACACCTACAACACCAGCAGCCGCTGCGCCCGTTACACTTGCGGATGGACTTATTATTCAAGATTTGGCAGTGGGAACTGGTGACGAAGCAAAATCAGGTCAGACTATCGCGGTACATTATGCCGGAACGCTTGAAAATGGCACAAAATTCGACAGCTCGTATGATCGCGGTCAGCCGTTTTCATTTATTCTTGGCGTGGGTCAGGTAATTCGAGGATGGGATGAGGGGGTGGTTGGTATGAAAGTGGGCGGTAAGCGAAAACTTATTATTCCTTCAACGCTCGGTTACGGTAGCTCAGGTGCAGGTGATAAGATTCCTCCGAATGCGACATTAGTGTTTACTGTTGAGCTTTTGGCGATTAAGAAGTAGGTCAGGATCCATGCTATACAAAACGCACTGGATAGTACAGCCTGCATATTGTTTTTATCTTTTCTTACGTTCCTCAGAAAAATAAAAACAATAGTTCCGGCTTAAACTCTCTTTAATGTAGGTTGTCTAGCCTGGAGCAATGATTTTATTTTTTCAGAGTGAAACGATTGAAAAAGATAAAATTATTCGCAAGGCGTGCATTACAGAAGTTAAATCATAGCTTTTTTATAACAAAGGTTTATAAAGTTTATGAGGGTCTACTACAGAAAAATCTTTATAATACTCAAGAGTGGTTAGTTAAAATACAATGCCCGCCATTAAATTCATCATTCATAAAAAACTCGAGCCCTCGAGCGGATCAACGCAAGTGCCACTAGGTCGCGCTGGGGAAATCGAGACACCGCACGGAGTTATTAAGACTCCGGCTTTTGTGACCGTGGGAACAAAGGCTGCGGTCAAAGCACTAGTGCCAGATCAGGTTGAAGCAACAGGGGCGCAGGTAGTGCTCGCAAATACTTATCATCTCTATCTCCAACCGGGCCATGAACGCATCGAGAAAGCGGGAGGGCTTGGCAAATTCATGAATTGGAAGGGTCCGACGATGACCGATTCGGGTGGATTTCAAGTATTTTCCTTGGGCTCTGCTTATGGAAAAAGTTTAGGTAAGTTGTTGAAACCTTCTACAGAACCACTTTTAAATGTTGCCAGTGATTTATCACGATCTGCATCGAGGGAAGAAGCTCGCCCGAAACTTGTGGAGATTGATCACGACGGCGCGATGTTTCGTTCGCATCTTGATGGCTCGGCTCATTATTTTACGCCTGAAAAATCAATTGAGATTCAGCATGCTATCGGCGCGGATATGATTTTTGCATTTGATGAATGCACCTCACCACTTGAACCCTTTGCCTACCAACGCCAAGCTCTTGATCGTACACACCGATGGGGAAAACGAAGTCTCGAATATCATTTGAAAACTAACAATGGTGACCATTGTAAAAAGCAGGCGCTTTTTGGAATTGTTCAAGGTGGACGTCATGAAGAATTGCGAAAAGAAAGCGCTTTGAAAACCGCAGAAATGAATGTCGACGGTATTGGCTTTGACGGTTTTGGAATTGGCGGATCGTTTGCAAAAGAAGATATGTCAACCGCTGTGAGATGGGTCAATGAAATTCTGCCCGAAGATAAACCCAAACATCTTCTCGGCATCGGTGAGCCAGAGGATCTTTTTATGGCAGTTGAAAATGGCTGCGATCTTTTTGATTGTACGGGCCCAACACGCGTTGGTCGCACAGGAACGATGTACACTTCGCACGGCAAGATTCATATTTTAAATACTGAATACCGTGATGACTTTTCACCAGTTGATTCAGAATGTGCTTGCTACACTTGCACTAATTACACCCGCGCTTACATCGCTCATCTTTTTCACGCCAAAGAAATGGAAGCGGGCACGCTCGCGTCAATTCACAACATTCATTTCATCGTAAATCTCGTGGACACCATGCGACAGGGAATTATTGATGGAACGTTTTATGACTTTAAAGAAAAGTTTTTGAGAGAATATTTGAAGTAATTAACATAAAGGTTGAAGTGCTTTTGTTGCGAAAATATTAGTCGAAAATTTCACAAATGCTTGTGCATTAGGAAATCTTTCGATCTCATTTTTGTAATGCAAAAATGAAAACCGGCCCCCTCAATTGAGGGAACCGGGTTGTTGCTTTGGTGTGGGTGACACAGTGATGGTTTCGAATTTATTGAGCACCAATTTATCCGTTATCTCCCAAGTATATTGCGCCTCAGAATTCTTGGTGGCTGTTCATGATGGAATTTGCTCCTCAGCCAAAAGTTTTTGGAGGTATTGAAACATCTTTTTCCAGTTCCATTCCAGGCTCCATTCACCTTCGGTGAAGTAAACGATAGTGTTTGATTCGGTAACCTCAGGAAGAGGAATCTTTGTCCCGAAAGGACACAAGACACCGATCATCGGCACGCATTTTCGTCCTGACGCAAGAATACGATAGAGGACCGCACGAGAAGATTCTTTCCCATCCCATGCAATAAAAACCAAATTCACAGTTGTGTAGTGTCCTGTCCACTCTTCATGTTTTATGTGGCAGGAGGTACTCCAAGGAGTTTTACTTCGGTACGTATCTGGAAAAATTTGAGTTTCGTTTAAAACAACTAACAATGTCATAACTATTTCCTTTCGGTTAAATGTTTAACTTTCAAAATGACAATACCACTTAAATGCGCTAAAATCAACGTATGGAAAAACAGTCGAAAATAACCGATCCACTTTTCAAAATCTCAACGCGCTTTGCTCCGGCGGGCGATCAGCCGAAAGCTATTGAAAGCCTTATTAAAGGAGTAGAAAAGGGCCTGCGTCATCAAACCTTGCTCGGTGTGACAGGTTCGGGAAAGACTTTCACCGCAGCGAATGTTATTGCCGCGACTGGTAAACCTACACTTGTGATTGCTCATAACAAAACTCTCGCAGCTCAGCTTGCACAAGAGTACAAAGAATTTTTCCCGGAAAATGCCGTGCATTATTTTGTTTCGTACTACGATTATTACCAACCTGAAGCCTACATGCCGGTGACAGATACATATATTGAGAAAGAAGCGCAGATCAACGCCGAGATCGATCGACTTCGCCACGCTTCTACTCAAGCGCTCTTGTCCCGCAAAGATGTCATCATTGTCGCGTCAGTTTCGTGTATTTATGGTTTAGGAAGTCCGGTTGAATATGAAAAGGTAAATATGAAAATTCAAGCCGGAGTAAAAACCGATCGCGCGGAATTTATTCGCCGCCTTATTTCAATTTATTTTACACGTACCAACGCCGATCTTGCGCCAGGAACCTTTCGTGCTATGGCCAACAATATCGAAATCATGCCAACATCCGAACGTGTTATTTACAAAATAGAATTCGCTTCAACTGTCGCAGGCGAGGGAAGTGAGATCAAACGCATTTATAAAATAGACGAAGTGACGCGAAGAATTCTCGAAGAAGTTCCTACCTTTTTTCTTTTTCCTGCGAAACATTTCGTAACACCGGAAAATGAGCGAATACGCGCCATCAAAGATATCAAGCACGAGCTCGATGAGCAGCTCAAAGTTTTTGCTACAGAAGGCAAAATTCTTGAGGCAGATCGATTAAAACGCCGTACAAGTTACGATCTCGCTCTCATTCGTGAAGTCGGATACTGTAATGGTATCGAAAATTACTCACGGCATTTTTCAGGCAAAGCCCCGGGTGAAGCGCCTGACTCACTGCTTTCTTATTTCCCACACAAAGCTGATGGTAGCCCCGATTTCCTTACCATTATCGACGAATCACACGTGACAGTGCCGCAGCTTGGTGGAATGTTCGCAGGTGATGCATCGCGAAAACAAAGTTTAGTAGATTTCGGATTTAGACTTCCATCCGCACGCGACAATCGCCCGCTAAAGTTTACAGAGTTTGAACAAAAAGTTGGACAGATTATTTATACTACCGCAACTCCTGGCAAATACGAATTCGAGCATAGCCAAAATATTGCGGAGCAAATTATTAGACCAACAGGACTTATCGATCCTATTATCGACATCAAGCCGATTGTCTCTTCATCTGATTCCGATGAGGTCTCACCTCATCGGAAAAGATACCCCGGTCAAGTGATTGATTTCATCGAAGAAGCCGAAAAAACAATCAAGAAAGGTTTCCGTGTCATCGCAACGACGCTCACCAAAAAAATGGCGGAGGATTTGAGTGAGTATTTAAAAGAAAAAAAGATAAAGTCTGAATATTTGCATAGTGATATTGAAACACTCGATCGAATTAAAATTCTCACCGAACTTCGAAAAGGAACTTTTGATGTGCTCGTAGGCGTAAATCTTTTGCGTGAAGGTCTCGATCTTCCTGAGGTGGCACTCATCGGAATTCTCGATGCTGATAAAGAAGGTTTCCTTCGTTCTGAACAAGCACTTATCCAAACCATCGGTCGCGCTGCGCGTAACTCTGAAGGGCGCGTAATTCTGTATGCTGATAGAATCACCAACTCAATGGAACGCGCCATCAAAGAAACTGATCGACGACGAACTATTCAGCTCGCTCACAACAAAAAGCATGGAATCACTCCGACAACTATTATTAAACAAATTAAAGATATTACCGAAGAAATTCAGAGCGAGCATCAGAAAACTATTAAAAACTTACTACGAATCGACGAAGCTGAGTTTGAAAAGAATCCACAAAAATTAATTAAGCAAAAAGAAAAAGAAATGCAGGAAGCAGTCAAAGAACTTGATTTCGAAACTGCCGCTCTTTTGCGCGATGAAGTCAAAGGTCTTCGGGAAAAACTGGCGAAAGGTGAAAAAGCGATTAAAAAAGCCAAGCGTGATGAAAACAAAGGCATCAAAGCTAGGAGGGAATACGGCCGAGGATAGTGTCAAAGGGCATCTTTGACACACTTCTGCTGAGGAGAATGTCAAATTCGGCGAGGTGAGACCTCATCTACTCAATTTAAGCTTTTTGTTGTATTATGGATTTCACTATGAAGAAAAATCCTGCAAAGAAAAGTACCGCCTACGAGCCATCAAAGATCGAAGGAAAGTGGCAAAAAGAGTGGGAGAAGAAAAAGATTTATAAAACAAAAGATCCCATTTCTAAAGATCCGACTCAAAGCACGCAGCAAAAATTTTACATTCTCGACATGTTTCCCTATCCCTCAGGTGAGGGTCTTCATGTAGGTCATCCTAAGGGTTATATTGCTACTGACGTGGTTTCGCGCATGAAGCGCATGCAAAATTTTAATGTCCTTCACCCGATGGGTTTTGACGCTTTTGGTTTGCCTGCGGAAAACTATGCCATCAAAATGAAAGTGAATCCTTCAGTTGCGGTTGAAAAAAACATCAAGCATTACAAAAAACAACTGGAAATTCTCGGTTT
>JAYTST010000003.1:0-10466 GCA_043745565.1 bacterium | reverse complement strand
CCCGTGTATTCATGACTTGTGAAGGCGTTACTTTGCGAACCAATGCTGTCAAGTTCATAGTTGATAATGGCTGAAGAAGGTCGCTTAGTAGTTCCCTTAAAACACATGTGTTCGAGAAAATGCGAGATGCCGTTTTGAGCAGCTGTTTCGTAATCAGAACCGGTTTCTGCAAGCACCATCACCGTCACAGTTTGTGCATCATGCATCGGCACAAGTACGATTCGTAAACCATTTTCAAGCACTTTTTTAGTGTAGTTCATGTCATCCAAACGTACACCCAAATGTAGATGAAGTCAAAATAAAAATGCCCCGCAGTGTAAATGCGGAGCAAGAGATACTTTAATCTCCAAAGCGAAGGACTAAGTCCCGAGAGTCAAAGCAGACCCTAGGTTCAAAGTCCTGAGTACTAACTAGCGAAGCACGCCGCGGGGTTGCGGTCGCGCCAGTCGTCGACGAGCCAATTCCAGCGCACCACCACCTCGCCGCCATCGCCGTAGACATACGGGACGCCCAGGTCGTCATCGCGGTCCCGTACGACGGATTTCCAGCAGAAGACTGCTTTGTTCCCGAAGAGCTTTCGGAAAGCAGCGATGCCTTTCTTCTGAATTTCCACGGCGTCGTGGAGACCGAGGCAGGTTTTAAGCAAATCGGTCTCCTTGAGGTGTTCGTAGAGGTAGTTGCCGACGATGCGTCCGCTATCCTTTTGCTTGTCGTGAAGGTAGAGTTCGACCTTCGAGAGATCATACTCGTTCGGTCCGACGGCTTCCAGTTCGGGGTGCATGACTTCTTTCATCCAGTCGGGATAGACGGGGCATATGGAACGATTTACCCGAATGATGGTATCTAGAGGGGGTTCCTCTTTCGGCGCAGGTTTTTCTTTCAGTGTCAGCACCGCTTCGCCACGGGCGAGAAGGAGGACGTTGTTGAAGTTGCTTCCCGTGCAGAGCCATTCCATGTCGGTAGTGGTTCCATTGTTCCTAATGACGGCCTTTTCGAGCTTATGCCCTTGGCCTTGGCTGAGTGTAAACGTGTCGTTCATATGGACGTGTCCTTTCGTATTTGTTTGAGCTTGCTCGATTGTTTTTGCTAGAGGACAGTCACGAAGTGAGTAGTCATAGCCAGCAAGTCTCGATTATTCAAGACTTTTTGGCTATGACTACTTCGCAAGTTAGACTATCAAAGAACGCTATTTATTAGTTACTTTATAGCACTTTTTAAGTAGTTTGTCAAATCACTGATCCCCACCCTTTCTTGCTCTCCTGTGTCGCGGTTGCGCAACGTGACGGTATTTAGTAGATCAGGATTTTCACCGAGAGTGTCGAAGTCGATGGTGATGCAAAACGGCGTACCGATTTCGTCCTGTCGTCGATAGCGCTTGCCGATGTTGCCGTTGTCATCGAAAGAAATACGTCCAGCAAAAAGTGGATCTTTGCGAAGTGCATTGAATACTTCTCGCGCTTTCTCTACCAGTTCTGGTTTATTTTTCAAAAGAGGAAAAACGGCGGCAAGAAAAGGTGCCACTTTGGGATCAAACTTTAGATACACACGCTTTTCACCACCAAGCTCATCTTCGGTATAGGCACTTGAAATAAGAGCTAGTAGTGAACGTCCGACACCGAATGTAGGTTCGATGCAGTGTGGAATAAAACGTTCTTTAGTTGCTTCGTCGAAATATGAAAGATCTACTTTCGAACCATCAGTATGACTTTGCAAATCGTAATCAGTTCGATAGGCCAAACCAAGAAGTTCTTTTTGTCCCATCGGAAAATCAAATTCGGTATCAACACTGTGTTTCGAATAATGTGCACGATCGGATTCTGCAATTTCTACTTGATGAATTGATGAAGCAGGAAGACCAAGATCTTCAGTCAAAAATGTTACCTGCTCTTTTTGGAATTCATCAAAAAATTGTTTCCAATCAGAGGGTTTTACAAAATACTCGATTTCCATTTGCTCAAGTTCGCGCACGCGAAAAATAAAGTCTCGAGGGGCTATCTCATTTCGAAAGGCTTTTCCAATTTGTGCTAGTCCGAAAGGAAGTTTAGGGTGGAAAGAATCAACGACATTTTTAAAATTCACAAACATTCCTTGAGCCGTTTCAGGACGAAGATATGAAACCGACGACTCATCTTCAGTTGCACCAATCTGCGTCTTGAACATCATATTAAATTGCCGTACATCGCCAAGAGCATTTCCGTCAGGACTTTTGATTCCCTTCTCTTTTATAAGCGAGTCCATCTCGGCCAATGTCATTCCTTTTGGGTCGATTCCTTTTTCTTCGAGTAAATGATCTGCGCGAAAGCGTTTTTTAGTTTTTAAATCTTCAACCAATGGGTCTGAAAATCCCGCCACATGTCCGGAGGATTTCCATACTTCTTGGTTCATCAAAATCGCAGCGTCGATGCCGTACATGTCTTCGCGATCGAGTACGAAACGTTTCCACCAGAGGTTTTGAATGTTATTTTTAAGCGCCACACCAAGCGGACCATAGTCCCATGTTCCCGCCAAGCCCCCGTAGATCTCAGATCCTTGATAAATAAAGCCTCGTCGCTTGCAGAGTGAAATAAGTTGTTCCATATTTATATTATATTAAGAAAGCTATAGTTTAGATGAGTTTCGAGGCACGCGTGAGGCTTGTGACCAAGATGTACGGAAGTACATTGCGGAAACAAACGAGCAAGTAACGAAGAAGTTCGTCGAATCCTTCACTTACTACTGTACCACTTGACCCGAGTCTTGGGCAACACCAGCCTCGTCGAGCGTTGTATTTAAGTTCTGGATGGTTCCGCTTAAGTCTACTGATGAAAAATCATCATGTGCTTTGTAAGAGATGTTTGTGACCAACGTTGGCGATTCCCCTATCTGATTTTTACTTGGAATAAATCCCACTTTGAAGTAGACCATTTTCCCCGCATTTCCTGCATAACCAGTACGCGCCTTTATCTTACCTATATCCCATCGAAGTTGATGTGTATTTGGATTCCACGCTATGCTTTCACCTGTTGGTGAGATTACGTTTTCATACGTGACATAAGGTGGGAGTGTGGCAGTCACTTCTGCTCCACTGACATCGTTAATACTATTTGAAATAGCGAACCCAATTGTGTACGTTGTTTTCTGCTCTGCATGTGGTGGCACTGTTCCGCTGTTTTGAATGGGTCCTGAAATGTGATAATTTTTGCCAGTTAACTGAACTGAGGTGGCAACAGGTACCTGTTTACTAATGGTCGCGGTAATGTCTTCAGTGACGTTTCGATCAGTAAGTCTTCGAGCAGAAACATCAAGGACTAAATCAATATGTGGGTTGGTGATATTTCGCTCAACTGCTTGTTGGTAACCCGCAAGTGGAAGTACAAAGACAAGCTGCCCTGTTTCGCCGGGGGCGATATCAGCAAGATCAGGTTGACTTAATTTATCCCAGACGATACGTCCTTGGTCAGATCGATAATAACCCTGATTGACAGAAACGTTTGTCTGATCCACTAACGCACCAGAAAGCTTCAATGAGAAGACCGCATCATTGACGGGGACGTTTAACGTATTTGTCCATTTGATTATGCCTCGGACCGATCCACCAGCCGATGGTGCTTTATCATTTCCATCAAACATAATTACCGTGGAAAGAAAATCTCCACGAATAACCATAGTATGATTAAAGGCGACTAATTCTGTTTTAACAATTTGAGAATCATTCGTTTCAGAGGTTCCCAATCGATACTTAAATACTTTATCCTCGCCATTTTTACCATTTATTTTTCCGGTGATTACTACTTCTTTTGTTTCATTAGGATTCAGATCGCCTATAGCAAAATTACCTGTATTACCGTCTTCAGTTTCCATATTTGATTCCTTGAATGTGAAGCCGAAAGGATAATCGATATTGAGCGCTACGCCTTTCAGTGTATTACTTGAGTTAGAAGTTATTTTTGCACGCAATGTCACTGATTGATCGTTGTTCACTTCTTTAAGTGCATTGATCGACAACACAATAGGCGCAACACGAAGAATGATCTCGTGACTTCCCTCTTTGTAAAAGATACTATTTGAACCTGATACTTTATAATGAAAGGTTGCTTTGATTTGCTTGGCACTATTTTCTCCTCCAAAAAGTCGCACGTTTGCAGTCTTTTTTATTATTTCTCCCCGCTTCACAGTTCCTACGGGAATAGATTCGCTGACCAATGCACGCGTATCGTCATCTACCCTTTTCGAACCTTCGGGGTAATCGATAATTATGTCACTATCCATAAGATCGACATTGTTTCTATTTTCAATACTTATATCGAAGGTAAGCGGATCACTTGAAGGTATAGAAGTGGGAGCATTGATGTTTATAGAAATATTACGAGATGAAACAGTATTGTTGCCATAAAGATATAATCCAGTTGCTGCTAAAATAGATATGACGAAAAAGCCGATAGTAAAATAGAGGATTTTACGAAACAGCTTATCTGCTTTTTCTGTTTTTAAATAATTAACTACTTTTTTTTGTACTTCTGGAGCAAAGGTACGTGGAATATTTTTTTCAACTTCTTCTTGTTCATTGATAATCGGATCATGCTGAATACGCACAATATCAGGAGATGTGTTTGAGTACAGTTTTTGCTCTGCCTCACCTATCCGCGTGTTATTACGCCGTTCTTCTTCAAGCCGTTCTTGTTCTTCAGTCATTTGGTGATTATAGCATATACCAAAGGTCATCTTTGATTTGCGCATCCTCGTGAATACAAGGATCCATGTCTTTTCTATTTCTCCTCCTCTTCAGATGAAGAGGAGGTTAGGAGGTGTTGTGACTGTATTCTACTTTACTATAACTGACTTGACCGAGAAGTAATTGTCCGCATCACAACTCCCCTTAATTCCTTACAGGAACAGTACACCTTTTGGATAATTAAGAAATTATCTCAAAAGGTCTTGCGCTTGGGTCCCTTATCCCAAGCTCACCCTCTTCATCTGAAGAGGGGGAAAGAAACATCGCCGAAAATTTTATAAATTCGAGATTCTCAGTGACTCGTTAATTTGACCAACTATTTCAACTCTCGCTTGACTTGCCGATTTCAAAAGTTGCTCGGGATAATCGCTTCCTTGAAGATAGGGATTCAGAGATGACTGCTCGTTGATGTATCCGAGAAGAAATAGTATGCGAAGAACAGTGATTTCTTCAATTGAACTTCTATATTCCGAATGTGGTTTTTCAATGAGTATAAAGAAAACTTTTTCTACAAGATCAAAAAGTTCGACATGCTTCTCTTCTCCAACAAGCAAACGTCGAAGCAGAGCAAAAATACGATAAAGCACTTGGCGCGCTTCCTCGTTTATAATTTCAACAGCATCGTTACTTTTCATGGCGTTCGTCAGTCGCCACACTTCTTTACCGCGGACGAGTGAAACTGACGAATAAGAAAAGTCTGTGAGCGAATAGCGCAGTTTGGATTTCAGATGTCGTACGCCCTGTGCGGTGGCGCGTACCAAGCCTAGATCCCGCGTAAACAAATCCATGTACGCATTTGCTTCGCCAATGGTTTGGCTCTTCAGCACGAAAGCGTTTGTTCGATGAATTGTATACATGTGATTAATTTAAAAATTTCTGTAATATACACTCGCAAACTTTTATAATAACTACGTTATAAAAAAGCTTTGTGCTTGATTTTTGTAGCTCAAAAATCACCTGCGAATAATTTCAACCTCAAACTCTTCATTATCCTTTTCTTCAAAGAGGAAATTCTGAACTGAGGTGACGCGAGTGATCATGTCACGATATTCGTTGGCAATATGGTTGACCTCAACACGACCAGAGATTTTAACGTCAATCTTGTCGCCAGGCGAAAGCAAAGCGGCTTTCCGTAATTCCTGGATCGAACGCATCAGCTCGCGGGCGATTCCCTCTTTTCGAAGCTCATCCGTCACATCAGTATCAAGAACAATTTCCTCTAGCATCTCGGCATCGAAAATAACTTCTTTGACATTTACTTCATCTTTAATGAGAGAAAGATACCCTTCATCCTCGCTCAAGTCTGCAACATCATCACGGATTTTTAAACGCGAAAGTGGTTGGCGCACTTTAATACCTGCCCGCATGCGAAGTTCAAGACCAAGTGTAACGAGTTTACGCACTTCGATCATTGCGGTAATTGTTGCTTTTTCTTCTTCGGTTATTTTAAGGTGAGGCCAGGCCTCGAGGTGAACACTTTGATGGGGTGGCTTATTCTCAAACACATTCAAATACACATCTTCGGCGAGAAACGGAACAAAAGGCGCCATCACTTTTGCAAATTCAATAAGAACATGTCGTGTGGTTCCAAGTGCTTGGTCGCGATCGACAGGAAACTCTGACTTGAATCGATCTCGCGAGCGTCGAATATACCACGTTGAAAGTTCTTCAATGAAATCGCCGATTGGTTTGGTTGCTTTGTCAAATTCGTAATTATCAAGATGGGTAGTGATAGTTTCAATAGTCTGAGCAAGAAGTGCTTTGATCCAGACATCAAGTACGTGAGTTGATTTCAGATGTGAGTGAGCATCCTGCATTTTATCTTTATACATGTCGTAAAGTGAGATGACATTATAAAGTCGATTGAAATGTTTCTTTACGATTTCATCAAGATTTTTTTCGGAGAATGAAATATCTTCACCTTTCACTACTGGCGATGAAGCAAGAAAATATCTCAAAGAATCAGCGCCATATTTTTCAACCGTATCAAGGAGCGGCGGATAGTTGTTCAAGCTCTTCGACATTTTGCGTCCATCTTCGGCGAGTACCATGCCATTTACTACCACATTCTTGTAAGGCGACTTATCAAAAAGCCCTACTCCAAGAACAAGAAGTGAATAAAACCATCCGCGCGTCTGATCAATTCCTTCAGCAATAAAGTCTGCAGGAAAAGCGAGATCGCTTTTGTTACCAGCTGATTCAAATGGATAATGCTTTGAAGCAAAAGGCATTGAACCCGAGTCATACCATGTATCAAAAACATCAGGAATGCGTTTCATATTATTACCAATTTCTGAAATCCATTCAACAGCATCAATGTAAGGTCGATGAAGGTCAAGCTCGAAGTGTTCATTATGTGGCAGTGCAGCGAAATGTATTTCGGTACATGTCCCTGTTTGAACAAATGGACCGAAATCACCCCACGCGTTTGAAAGCGCTTTATTATCACCTCCTTCTCCAAGTGCAGAAAGCATTCTCACGATTCCTTCGTGAGTAACAATGAGAATATTCTTACCTTCATACTTTGCATCAACATCGTACATAAATTCCCCCACGCGTTTACGAAGGTCAAAAATAGATTCGCCTCCTGGAATTGCGATGTTGTATCGTTCACTGGTCTTTTGATAGGGAGTGAAAAAGTCAACATAATCCTGATGTGCTTTCCCTTCAAAATCTCCGCAATGTACTTCTTCTAGTCGATCATCGACAACCACTTCGCCAGAAAAACCTGTTTCTTTTACAAAAATTTCCAATGTTTCTTTGGTGCGCATCAAAGGCGAAACAAAAACAACATCAATGTTATTTTTTGCTACCTCTTTTGCTATATCATGAATGTGAGCTTTTCCCTTCTCAGTGAGATGATCGACCGAAGTAACAAGCGAACTCATCACATTCAACACATTATGCTCCGCTTCTCCGTGTCGAAGAGCAAAATACGTATTTCGCTTAATTTTCTTTTTAAGCTCATCGATAGAACCAATGATTTCAGTTTCTTTTTTATCAATGCTTTGCCAAATTGGAAGGGGCGCACCCCAATAACGGCTTCGGGAGATTGCCCAATCACGGGCATTTTCAAGCCACTTTCCAAAACGCCCTGCCCCGACATGTTCCGGATTCCATTTCACTCCTTCGTTTTCTTTTACCATTCGATCTTTGAGATCAGTCACTTTCACGAACCAACTTGAAGTGGCGTAATTCAAAAGCGGTGTTTCGCACCGCCAACAATGCGGGTACGAGTGAATGAATTTATCTTTTGCAAAAAGTGTTCCGTGTTTTGCAAGATATTTTATAATTTCAATATCTGCCTTTTGGTGACCGTCTTTTTCTTCCACACTACCCTTAGGTTTTACTAATTCTCCTGCAAAATCAGTCACTTCCGCTTTGAATTTCCCGTCATTAGTGACATGTTGAACAAAAGGAAGGTGTTCTTTCATTCCCAAATTCAAATCGTCTTCTCCGAAAGCTGGTGCAATATGAACAACTCCTGTTCCATCGGTTGTTGTCACAAAATCCGCCGCATACATCTTCCAGCCATTTTCTTTATTTTTTAAATCGGGTTGCGTTGAATAATAATCAAAAAGTGGTTTGTAAGAACCCCCCACTAATTCACTTCCCTTCATTTCAGAAATTATTTCATATTCACCCGGATCTTTTCCAATGTGTTTTTCGAGCGCTGTAAGTCTTTCTTTGGCAAGAATAAAAAATGCTTCATCCTTCTTAATTTTTACATAATCTACATTCGCATTTATGGCAAGCGCAACATTTCCTGGAAGTGTCCACGGTGTTGTTGTCCACGCAAGAACAAAAGTTCCTGGCTCATTAACTAATTCAAACTTTGCATACACTGAAAGATCAGTGATATCTTTGTAACCCTGCCCCACTTCGAAGTTTGAAAGTGTTGTTTCGCATCGAGGACAAATCTGCATCGACTTGAAACCTTCATACACCAACTTTTTATTATTGAGTTGTTGAAACGACCACCACACCGACTCAGTATATGAAGCATTCATGGTGCGATAATCATTATCCATATCAACCCACCGTCCGAGTCGCGAAATTATTTTTTTCCATTCATCAGAAAAAAGCAGTACGCTGTCGCGCGCTTCTTTGTTGAATTTCTCAATACCGTATTCTTCAATATCTTTTTTGTTTTTGAGACCCAGCTTTTTCTCTACCAAATTTTCAATCGGAAGACCGTGACAATCCCAGCCCCATGTTCGTGGAACAAAGCGACCTCGCATGGTTTGATAACGTGGAATAATGTCTTTGAGCGTAGTTGGAAGACCATGTCCAAAATGTGGTAAACCTGTTGCGAATGGTGGTCCGTCGTAAAACACAAACGGTTCACCGTTTTTTGTCTGTTCAAGGCTTTTTTTAAAAATCTGCTCTTTCTGCCAAAAAGCCAAGATTTCCTGTTCACGTTGCGGATTATACATGGATAGTGTAATTATGTGCTGAAAATTCGTATTGTTCAATGAATATTTTTTTAAACGGCATGATGGAATTAAGTTCGTAAAAAACAAGCATTGCTTCTCGATAGGAGAATTCGTCGACACTGCGATATGAAAGTGGCGAGAAATTATAAGCAATGAGAATTGCGTTACCTAAAAGCCGTGCGGTTCTTTTATTTCCATCTTCAAAAGGCTGTAAGTAGCTGATGCCGAGGATGATAAGAAGTGCTTTCGTGTATTCATTTGATGTACGATTCACCGCATCACACAGATCCTGCAGGGCTTCGGCAAGTTGGTACTCGTTATCAAGTGGCCTATAAGCGGATCCTGTTACTCCGACTGGTTTTAGACGAATATTTCTGGCCACATTCAAATCTTCTACAAGCAACGAATGAACTTCTTCAATTATTTTTCTATTCAAAAGCTTGAACTGTTGTTTTCCATGAATAATATAATAAAAAGCTTTTTTATGGTTCAAAATCATTACTGCTTCTTCATGACTATGCCCTGGCGCTTCAAGATGATTGACCAATAACTTTTCAGTATCAAGAAGAGTGTAGGTGTTACCTTCAATCTTTGATGATTTCCAAGATAATTCGATCACAAATCGTTCTAATTCTTTTTGATTGATTGTATCACTTACCCCTTGAATTTTTTGCCGATAATATGCCGTGGCTTTTTCCAGAGTATCCAATTCCTGTGTTGAAAAAATATCGAAAGTAGTATTTTTAAATAGCTCAAAATTGTATCCTTCATGACCTCTTTTGTCCGGATCTTTAATCAAATGAACTGAGACATCTACTGGCATAAGCAATCTGCCTTTATTCGTCATTCGGTAAGCCGTAGATCTGCCCTGTCCAATACTTTCAATATAACCTTCTTTTTCAAGTGAAGAGAGCTCTCGTTTAACAGTAACGAGTGAAATGTTCTCATTCTTTCCTTCTAACCCCCTATGAATTTCCGACGAGCTCAGCTCGTTAAAACCACTTTTATCATGGAAAAGACTTAAAATATGTTGTAATCGTGTCATTTGATGATTCTAATCGTATCATTTTGATACGATTAGGCAAGTCAGTATGTTGAACTTGAGTTATCTTCCACGCGAGCACAACATACCAATACTGAACAAGACGATAACACTAGGAAATCTTCCGACGTGATTTGCGAGGTGTGCATCTGCGTCGGAAATTTCACAAATGCTTGCGCATTAGGAAATCTTCCGACGTGATTTGCGAGGTGTGCATCTGCGTCGGAAATTTCACAAATGCTTGTGCATTAGGAAATCTTCCGACGTGATTTGCGAG
>JAYTST010000002.1:0-2836 GCA_043745565.1 bacterium | reverse complement strand
GATAGTATCAATGTATGAATCCGACTGAAATGAAAAGGGGAAAGTTTATTGTGGTAAGACATCATGAGTCTGATTGGAATCAAAAAGGACTTTGGACTGGAAGACGTGATAGGCATCTTACTGATTATGGCTTTCAGAAATCAGAAGAAATGGGGCTTTTGATAAAAGAATTTAAAATTGATTACGCATTTGCTTCGATGCAGGTGCGGTCAATCGAAACATTGTCCTCGATGCTTGAAGCGATGGAACAGTTCCATGTCCCTACTGAACATTCAGAGGCGCTTAACGAACGAGATTATGGAGATTATACCGGCAAAAATAAATGGGAGATGGAGAAAATCCTCGGTGAGGATGGCTGGAATTCTGTTAGACGTGATTGGGAGGGTGTAGTAACAAACGGTGAAACATTAAAAATGGTATATGAAAGAACAGTACCTTTTTTTCTAAATACCATTCTCCCTCACTTGAGAAAAGGTGAGAATGTATTGATGGTGTCGCATGGAAATGCAATACGCACACTCATGAAATACATTGAGAATATTCCTGATAGTGAAGTAAAACATATTGAAATGTTGTTTGGAGAAGTTGTGATGTACGAATTAAATCCTGAAGGTCACTTGGTGTCGAAAGAAATTAGAAAAACTCAATCGAGTGTCAATGCGTAATTAATATATTTATTTTAAGCTCATGTCACTTTCAAAGTCACATATCCTCGCAACAATTGGACCAAGCTCTTCTTCTTATGAGGTTATTAATAAAATGTGTGAAAAGGGATTGGGTGCAATACGACTCAATTTCTCATGGGATACGATAGAAAATCACGCTCTACGAATTGGAGTTATTCGTAAAATAGAAAAAGAAAGAGGGATCAAGCTTCCAATCATTCAAGATCTACCAGGTCCACGAATTCAACTTAATTCAAAACACACTTACAATCACCAGTCCGTAAGTGCTATTACAGAACACGATATCGAACTAATAAAATCCGGTATTACACTTGGTGTTGATTACATTGCAATTTCTTTTGTTGCAAGTGCAGCGGATGTCAAAAAAGGTAAAGAGATCATTTATCAAAATGGCGGTACTCAAAAGGTGATAGCTAAAATTGAACGCGCGGTCGCCCTGGAGAACATCGATGAAATTATTGCTGAAGCAGATGGTGTGATGGTTGCTCGAGGAGACCTTGGAAACGATATTCCTATCGAAAAAGTTCCTTTTGTGCAATCTGATATTATCTCAAAATGTAAACGTGCAAATAAAACCGTTATCGTGGCGACACAGATGATGCTTTCGATGGTGGAGAATCCAGAACCCACGCGCGCTGAAGTAAGCGATGTAACTGAAGCTGTTTTGGAAGGAGTAGATTATGTTATGCTTTCAGAGGAAAGTGCAAATGGTAAATACCCCGTGGAAGCTGTGGGAGTTATGGAGAAAATTATTTTAGAATCGGAAAAACATATAAAGGAGTAATAATATAAAGTGTATGAAAAATAAACCAATTCTCGGCCTTGTCTTATTTATCGCCGTTATTGTTATTTACGGTATCGTAGGTGCCCAGGCACTTACTCTTTCCAATCCTACCGCTCCTTTGGACAATGCTGACGGTGATGTTCCACTTATCGCAACTTCCACTCCGGAAGATACAGCTACTTTGATAACACTCGAGCTTTATAAGAAAAAAATAATTGATACTGTCGCACTGACCGCAACAGCCGTTCTCGAAGATAGTCGATGTCCTGCGGATGTTCAATGTGTGTGGGCAGGAAGAGTGCTGGTGTCGCTTGATACATTTTCATCAAAAGGTTCAGCCAGTAAAACGGTAACCATTGGCGATCAAATTACTCTTGATAGTCTGACATTCACATTGAAAGATGTGACACCTTATCCAAATGGTAGGAAAACCACTGATGCCGAATATCGGTTTACATTCGGAATTGAAAAGAAAGTTTGATACTGCGTAATCAGTTCCTCTATCCCGCGAATTAAAACCGCTGCAGGATAACCTTCTTTTTCATTGTGGTATGATGTGGGTGTATTAATTAACAATATTTTATGATTTGGATTGCCAGCATCATCGCCTTTATTTATGTTTTCAGTCGGCTAAGTACGTTAGAGCAAAGTATAAAAAAACTTAATGAAAATGTAAAAGCACCCATCTCTCCGATGTCCTCGCAGCCTGTACAACACGCACAACCCGTACAGCCACACATTACATTTGTTACGCAACCTGTACGAACAGTCGCTCCTTCAATTGCAATGACGAGCGTGCTACCTAATGTTCCCGTAGTTGATGAAGCTAAACCACAACTAACTACTAATAATGTCCATTCTGAATTTGATATTGGTTCGAAATTATTTACTGCTGTCGGTGTAATAGCTCTCTTTATAGGTATTGGATTTTTTCTACGCTATGCATTTCAAAAAGATCTTATTTCTGAAAGTGCACGTATCTTTTTAGGTGTCAGTATTGGTGCCGTCATTGGTGTAATCGGTGCTGTGCTTCGCAAGAAATATGCTTCTTACGGGCTTGCACTTGTTGGTGCAGGTTTCGGTATTGTATATATTTCTATTTACGCTGCATACGCTTTTTATCAGCTTATCAGTATTCCAACTGCAATGGCTTTCTTGGTGTTAGTTGCCGCCTGCGCTATTTTTGCAGCTGTTCGTTTGAACTCTCGGTCATTGGCAAATTTCTCATTTGTTGGGGCTTTTCTCATTCTTTTTTTGATTCCTATTTCAGATTCAATTCATCTTCTTTTCAGTTATCTTATTGTCTTAAATATTAGTATCCTGCTTATTGCCCGATTCAAGGCCTGGCCTCACTTGACGGTTGGAG
>JAYTST010000001.1:0-2931 GCA_043745565.1 bacterium | reverse complement strand
CACAGAATTCCCCACTGTTGTTGCGTCTTTGTAAGTTCCCGGAATTTTAAATGAAGAAATAAATTGTGGATTTGTTTTATTACTTACATCCACAATTTGTAGTTGCTTATTAATACTTGTATTTCCAAGATATGCAAAATGTCCCGCCACCGCAAGCGAAAGTAGTCCGGGTCCCGTATCAAGCGACGAGAGTAAAAGTGGTGAAGAATAATTTGAAATATCAAAAATATATAAGTCTGCGTCGGTGGTGATTGCGGAATTGGTTGCGAGGTAAAGATAATTCCCCACCACATCACTATCAGTGATATCATTTCCTGAATTTATAAAAGACGAAAGATCAATTATGCTTTTGACCGGTAGTTTCCATTTCATTTTATCCTGTGTTGGTCGGCAAGAACTTTGACCTTCACTTTCTCTCGTATCGGTTACGCTTGCTGAAAAAGCTGAGCTCACTAAACGATTCATCAGTTTATAAAATACATTCACTTGAACTGACGTGGTAAAATTATCCACAGGAAGAATAGTGGTTACGACTTGATACCCTTGATCAGTCGACGTCGATGAAACAAGATCAAAATTATTTTTGATATCATTTAACACAGAGTCCAAATGATCCTTTGCTATAATCAACGTCTTACTACGAAGCGAATTTGATGTGATCAAAAATTGATCCTGATAAATAAGCATTACCAACAGACTACCGAGTATAGTAAATACCGCCATCGAAATAAGAAGTTCAATGAGAAGTGAACCTTTTTTACTCATAATTTTGTAGGATTGATAGATGTAGTAATACTATAAAGCGGAGTGATCAAAGAAAGCGCAATAAAACCCACGATGATTCCAAGTACAAGCATTAAAGCTGGTTCTATTAGCGAGAAAAGATATTTTTGAATTTCATCCAGATCATTATCCGCCGATTGCGCCAGATGAAGAAGTGTATGAGAAAGATTACCTGTTTCTTCACCAAGTGAAATGAACTGCACTGCTTCATTTGAAAATAGGTGTGGATAGACCAGTACCGCTTTTGAAAAGCGTTCACCATAACGTACTCGACGTGCAAGTGATTGAAAAATTGATTTGTAATTTGGATTGGTTTCAGAATCACCACAATGAGATAGAGCTTCAACTAATGTAAATCCACTCTGTAAATAAATCGAAAGTGAATGACTAAAATTTGAAATAAAATTAAGCCGAAGCCATTTGCCGAGGAGAGGAATTTTGTTTATTAAAAAGAAAAGCTTCACCTGCATTTTTACATTTTTTTTCCAAAGCCATATCAGCATGAATACAATAGTGACCATTGTAAAAGCTAATACAATGCCATTGTTTTTTAGAAATGAATAGGTAAAAAGTAATAACCGAGTGGTAGGGGGTAATTCAATATTAGCTTGTGTTAAAAGCGGAAGAATTTTCGGGAAGACATAAAAGAGTAAAAAACTAATAAGTACTACCGAAAAAAGGATGACACAAGACGGATACAAAAGCGCGGCAACAAGTCGTTTCCTTCTCACACCTTGCGATTCGAGAGATTTCGAGAGACGCTCGATTCCCTCTTTCATGCGCCCCGATTGTTCGGAACTTTCAATTATTCGCAAAGATGACTGGTCTAAAAGCGGTGGTCTTATATTAAAACTTTTTGAAATCGACATACCACTTTTAATACGCGTAACTACGGTTTCGAGTAACTGTTTGCGTTTTGTGTGCTCTTCCTTTTCGGTAATAATATCAAGAGCCTGAAGAACTGGAATTCCCGCACCAAGCAAAAAAGAAAACTTTTTCATAAACTGCATGCGATACGCGAGGCTGACTTTCATATCATTTCCGCATTAACTACTCTTCCTTTTTCATCGGTTCGCAATTCAAGTGTTTGATATAAGCTCAATCGTAAAACATTGTCATATAAATAACTGGGGATTCCCATTTGCACGAACCGTTCTTTAATCATTAATCTCGACGAAGCGTGGATTGTCGACAACACTAAGTGTCCGGTGAGCGATGCGTGAATTGCAATCTCCGCAGTATCTCGATCGCGAATCTCACCAACCATAATCACGTCCGGATCTTGTCGCAACACACTTCGCAACATACTTTTAAATTCAAGAAGTGATGTGCCGCTGACTTCGATTTGTCTCACTCCCGAAAGCGAGTATTCTATAGGATCTTCAATAGTGACAATGGAAAGCGCATTTTTATTGAGTCGCGACAAAAGCGAATAAAGCGTTGTTGTTTTACCTGAGCCTGTTGAGCCGCCGACAATAATAAGCCCTGTACCTTGGAGCGCTGATTCTAGTTTGTCTTGTTGAGTTTCATTAAAGCCAAGTTCAGCGAGAGTGGGAATATCATTTTCAGATCGAAAAATACGCAACACGGCGTTTTCTCCGCATGATGTCGGCACCATCGACACACGAATGTCAGCTGATAATCCCGTTTCAGAACTCCACCTAAACTTTCCATCTTTCGGCAGGCGTCGATCATCGATGGCTAGTCGCGCCAATACTTTTATGCGAGAAATAATTCCCTCATGAAATAATAAATCCTTCAAAATTCCAGGTGATAATGCCCCATCCACACGATACCGAATCATTAATGAATGTTTAAAGGGGTCAATATGGATATCGGAAGCAGAACGCAGCAGCGCTTCTTCGATAATACTATTAAGTTCTTGCTCAAAATCCATAAACACATCCTACACGCGTAAGCTAAAGTAAAATTAAAATAAATATCAAATCATTATCAAATACGCTATAGTTACTGAATGCATTACCTTGACCCGCTTTTCATAGTCAAAACCCTCGGACTACTTGGTATTGTAATAATGATTTTCGCCGAATCAGGTCTTTTTTTCGGCTTTTTCTTACCTGGTGACTCACTTCTTTTTACCGCAGGTCTTCTAGCTTCACAAGGATACCTAAACATCGCTTCACTTCT